>CAMLXE010000074.1 GCA_946490455.1 uncultured Desulfovibrio sp.
AGGTAGCCATCTGTGTACCGCCTTTAAGAATAGGCACTTTTGAGGAAAAAGCAAGGGGCAGGCGGGGACTCTCGGCAGGAGGGCTGGGAAAGGCCGGATGGCAATCCTTTTGTGCCGGATGCCGGGAGCTGCGTGGAGGTTTTTGAAGAATTGAGGGAAAATGAAAAACGGGCCCCGTCAGCTGACGAGGCCCGTTGGCTTGCCTAGTTTTCCGATTCCGTTTCGGTGAGGGAGATGGCGCGGAAGAACTTCTGGCCCTGCCGCTGAATCTGCAGGGTGACGGCTCCGCGTTTCTTGGCCTCGTCACGGATGATCCTGGCCAGAGCGTCGGTGGAGTTTACGGGTTTCAGGTTGGCGGTGAGGATGATGTCGCCTTCCCGGATATCGGCTTCAGCGGCTGCCTTGCCGGGATCAACACCGACAACCAGCAGACCGGTACCGCGCTTGAGGTCGGCCATCTTGGATTCTTCTGCGGTAAGGGTCCGGACGGCAATACCCAGTGTGGAGGGCGTATTCTTCTCGGTCTGAGCGCTTTCTTCCTTCTTGTCCACATTGCGTTCGCCGAGCTGGACAGTCAGCTGCTTTTTGGCATTGTCACGCCAGACGACAAGCTTGACCCTGGAGCCTGGAGCCTGCATGGCAATGATGCGGAGGAGGGCATTGGCGTCTTCAATGGGCTTGCCGTTTACTTCAAGGATGATGTCGCCATCCTTCATGCCGGCCTTGTCGGCAGGTTCGTCGGGGAGGACGGAACCGATCAGTGCGCCGCCGCTTTCGGGCAGACCGAGGGCCTTGGCCATGTTTTCATCCACATCCTGAATGGTAACGCCAATCCAGCCACGGGAGACCTTCTTGTTTTCCTTGAGCTGATTGACAACCATGTTGGCCATATCGCTGGGGATGGCGAAGCCGATGCCCTGACCGCTGGCAATGATGGCCGTATTGATGCCGATGACCTGACCGTCCATGTTGATGAGGGGACCGCCACTGTTGCCGGGGTTGATGGAGGCGTCCGTCTGGAGATAGTTGTCAAAGGGGCCGGACTGAATATTGCGTCCCTTTGCGCTCAGGATACCGGCCGTGACGGTGTGTCCCAGTCCGAAGGGGTTGCCGATGGCCAGAACCCATTCGCCCACTTCCAGCTTGTCGGAGTTACCGAAGGAGAGATAGGGCAGGGGATGATCGACCTTGACCTTGAGCAGGGCCAGATCCGTTTCCTTGTCGGTGCCGACGATGGTGGCCTTCAGGGACTGATCCTTTCCGGAAGTGCCCTGGAGATTGACCATGACGGTATCGGCGCCGGCCACCACGTGGTTATTGGTGACGATGTAGCCGTCAGAGGAGATGATGAAGCCGGTTCCGAGGGAACGCTGAATCCGTTCGCGTGCGCCACCGCGGTCAAACTGGTTGAAGAAGTCTTCATAGCCCGGGGGGAGGCCTCTGAACATTTCAAAGGGAAGCGTCCTTTGCTGTCTGATCTTTTTTTCGGTGCTGATATTGACGACAGCCTTGCCGGCGCTCTGCACCAGCGGCACGAAATTGGGCAGCATGGGGGCTGCCTGTGCCGCTGCGGCGAAGGCCATAATGGTGATGGCCATGATGGCCACAATGATTTTCGATTTATGCAGCATATGTTTTGCTCCTTTGTGACGATGGAAGTCTTTTTCGGACTTGAATGCAGTCGCAAAAAAGGGAAACAACAGTTCAACCGTTGTCTCCCTACATAATAGCAACAGGTGACGGCTTGTAAATAGCTTGAATTGGTATAAATTTTTCTACCTGTCTTCTCCTGGTCTCTTCCAGCCCGAAATTGTTCCGGAACAGCCGCTGACACTTTCCTTTGCCGCCTGAATGGCAACGGCAAGGAGAACCGGGCCGGCAAAGACGCCCACGGGGCCGAAAGCCGCAAGACCACAGAGAATGGAGAGGATCAGGGCGAGGACGGAGGCGTCAATGCCGGTTTTGAGGAAGAACGGCCGCAGCAGGTTATCGACTCCGGCGACAACCAGTGCGCACCAGAGAGCAAGGCCTATGCAGGCCACGGTGGAGCCGGAAAGCCAGAGCCAGAGGCAGGCCGGGAGCCATACAAGCGACGTACCGACAAAGGGAATGGGAGCCACAAAGGCGGCGATCAGCCCCCAGAAGGCAGGCTGCGGCACTCCGGAGACGGCAAAGCCGATGCCGCAGAGAACTCCCTGAATCATGGCCACAAAGATGACGCCGACAAGAACACCGAAAATGGCCTTGCGGATGGTGATGACAAAGCGATCGACAACCGGACGGGGAAAGTGGGTGAGACGGCAGCAGAAATCGTGGATAAAATCGGCACGAATGACATAGAGTATTGTGATCATGACAAAAAGAAAGATGCCCAGTACAGCTTGAAAGGCCCCGCCGGCAAGCCCGACACCACCGGCAAGGACGGTTCTGGCAGCGGTTCCTGCCCAGCCGGCAGCCGTTTTGGCCAGCTGTTCGAGGCCACCTTCCAGACCGGGCAGGCGTTTCAGCCATTCGTCCAGCGAGGCAAACCATGCCTGTGCTTCCGGACTGTGCAGCCAGCCGGAATCGCGCAGACCGTCAAGAATCTTGAGTCCGGCCACGGCCTGAGGTGTCACCAGCAGGATGACAATCACGATGGGCAGAAGCGTCAGGACAATGAGAATGACGGCATAGGCCGTCACGGACCAGCGGGGAGGCAGCATTCGCCCGATGCGCTGATAGAGCGGATAGGAAACGAAGGCCGCACAGGTGGCCATAAAGGTGGTTATGGGAAAGGGCCAGAGAAGAAGGACCCAGGCGGTCAGCGCGAGACAAGCAAGAATTCGTGCCATGCAGCATTCCTTGGCGTTTGAACGGCACTTTCACCCGTGGCTGTACCGGACAGCAGCCGGTGTGTCCTGGGGAAAGGGCGGTTCGGGGTTCGGACTCCGCCGGGAGGGCGTCGCCGAAAGGCAGAAAGCTCAGTTGCCTGATGCTTCGTTGTATTCCCGGACAGCCTTGTCCATCTGCTGCTGGATTCGGGCGACATCCTGCCGTGCCGTATTCAGATACCGTTCAACGCATTGCCGGTATTGGGCCATGCTGGAACGGTAGATATGCCATTCGCGCGGGCTGTCTCCGGGCAGAGGCTGGAGGGGCGAAGTGCAGTTTGGAGGAGGATAGGCCCCTCCAGCCAGCAGGGAATCGGCCCTGCCGGAAAGAGGGAAAAGCATTCCCGTCGCAAGCAGAAGGACAAGACAGAACAGACGCATGACAAGTCTCCCGGTCGGAACCCAATCGTGTTCATTCATCCCGGTGTCATTTCTAGCAAAGAAACCCGTGCCTGTATATATGGTGAAGGAACCTTATCATTCCGCCCTGCTGCCGGAAGGGGCGGCTGTACGGCGGGGGCCGAAAAGACGGAAGCCTGCCCATACGGCAAGGAGTCCGAGGAGCACATTCAGAAGGATGTTGGCAAGCGCGGGCAGCAGTCCTTCAAGGAGAAGAAGAGAGAAGGTGTTCAGCGAGAAGGTGGAGAAGGTGGTAAAGCTGCCGAGAAACCCTGTTCCAAGGAGCGAATGCAGGGCGAGGTAGTCCTTGCCGCTTCGGCTGAGGGTTCCGGCAAGTGCTCCCATGCAGAAGGCCCCCAGCACATTGACGGCAAGGATGCCTGCCGGAAAATACAGGAAAGGACTGATTGCCGGAAACGATGCGGCAAGGCTGTTCATGATCCAGGTATCCAGAAGATGGCGGCATACGGCCCCTGCCGCGCCGCCTCCCAGTATGGCCAGGTAGATGGAGATTGGCATGGTGTTCAGCTCGTCAGAAGATAGCCGGTGGTGTAGCCTGTGGCGGTCCCGGCAAGGCAGGCGCCCAGATTCAGAACAATATTGGCAAGCCCCCGCGCCGGTTTTCCCTGCCTGAAGCAGGCGAGCGTATCAAGGGTAAACGTGGAAAAGGTGGTCAGGGCCCCAAGATAGCCTTTGGCCAGCGCATCCGTCCAGACGGGAGCAAGCATTTCTCCTCCCATGCTTGCGCCGACAAGCCCACCGGCCAGAATGGAACCCACAATATTGACGCACAGGGTGCCCCAGGGAAAATGGGTGCCGAACCGTGCGTAGCAGAAGTTTGAAAGCACAAAGCGGGAGCAGGCCCCCAATGCGCCTCCGGCAGCAATGCCGCAAAGTGTTGCTGTATCCATCATGCTGATCTGTTCTCAGAGCCTCCGCAGCGTTCTCCCCGGAGGATTGGCAGACTTGCGGCAGGTGCCTCCGTTTCCGGACAGGCCGCCGGGACTGCCTGTCTAACGTTTTCCGCTGGTCAGGCTTTTCCAGCGGCAGCAGCAGCGTTCCAGTCCGTTGCACAGTTCGTAAAGCAGAACGCCCAGAACGCTCATGGCCAGAATGCCGGTAAACATTTCCAGCTGATCTCCCCGTCCCCATGCGTCCATGATGAGAAAGCCAAGACCTCTGCGCGTTGCAAAGGATTCGGCCATGAACAGCACCGCAACGGCCGTTCCGCTGGCAACCTTGAGCGCCGTGATGGCATCCGGCAGGGCAGAGGGAATCAGCACATGGCGAAGCATCTGGGCGTGCGAGCCGCCGAGGGAACGGAAGGCATCAATGTATTTTCTGTCCAGTCCCTTGGCACTTGCCCGTGTCACCACCAGAATCTGATAGCCGGTTGTGAGAGCAATGAGCAGAACTCTGGGCAGATCGCCAAGCCCGAAAAGGGTGAGAAAGATGGGCAGCAGGACAATCTTGGGCAGAGGATAGGTCAGAAAGACCAGCGGCGACAGGGCATTGTCCGCCCGGCGCACATGTCCGAGCAGCAGTCCAAGGGGAAAGGCCACAACCCAAGCCATGCTCATGGCTGTCACGATCCGCCAGGTGCTGGCTCCGGCGTGTTCCCAGAAGGTCGCTGTCCGGAGCGATTCTCCGAAGAAGCCGAGTACGGCGAGAGGCCGGGGAAGCAGAAATTCCCCCAGAGCCAGAGACCCGAGCTGCCAGAGCAGAAACAGCGTCAGCAGGGCCAGACAGTAACGCAGAAAGGCACGCATTTCAGTGAATGAACCGATAAAGAATTTTGGCGGCAATGGGAACCGTGAGGATGATGGCATAAAGCCGGACCATCTGATAGGCCAGTACAATGGGGGCATTGGGACCCATATCGGAAGCAAGCCCTACAACCACGTTCAGACCGCCGGGACTGGTTGCCAGATAGGCACTCGGCGCGTCAAGATGGCCGAATTTGACCACAAAAAGCGCCGTTGCCATGCCGGCGATAAGGACGACAAGGGTGCTGATGATGAGTACAGGCCAGGTATTGCGCACCACCAGAAGCATTTCGGGCCGATACATGTTGCCCACAATGACACCAAGACAGATGTACACCACAAGCTGGAACAGACGTGGCGTGGGAACATTGGGCAGGCTGGTCAGCGTCTTGACGATAATGACGGCCAGAATGGCTCCGGTCATGGCGCCACCGGGCAGGCCGAAGGCCTGAAAGAGCAGCCCACCGGCAGCTCCACAGCACAGAAGAATGAGGAGCGTACTCATATACCGGGTTCCTTATGGGCGGGGTGTCTCCTGCACGAAGGAAAGCACCACGTCAGTTTTCCGTCAGTGCCTCGTAAATTTGCCTGGTCAGAGCAAAATGCGTATCCCTGTCCTGACAGGAGGCGTTGCCGAAGCAGGGATTGTCCAGCCAGAGAATCCGTCTGGCCGGATGACCGTTGAGTACCATGACATGCTTGCCGAGAAAGACCGCTTCCGCCACATTGTGCGTGACCAGAACACAGGTGGGGCGCCGGCGCTGCCACAGCGAGAGAACCGTACTCTGGAGATGTTCGCGGGTCAACGCATCCAGAGAGGAAAAGGGCTCGTCCATGAGCAGAATCTCAGGTTCCGTAATCAGCGCACGCCCGATGGCAATCCGCTGTCTCTGCCCCCCGGAAAGCTGAATGGGGTAACGTTCTTCAAGGCCGGAAAGCCCCAGCTCCTCAAGCATGTTCCGGACGGCTTCCTTCCGGGCGGAGGCCGGAACCCCGTGCAGCGCCAGCGGCAGAGCCAGATTGTCTTCCACCGTTTTCCACGGGAAGAGTCCGTAATCCTGAAGCACAAAGGCAATGCGCCCCTGCTTGCGGTTGGCTCTGGGGGGGCCGCCCATGCGGATATGCCCCCGTGTCGGCGTGTCCAGCCCTGCCAGAAGATAGAGGAGGGTACTCTTGCCGCACCCCGAAGGACCGATCACGGCAAGCGTTTCGCCTCTGGGCAGCGTGAAGGAAAGGTCTGCAAGAACCGGAACGCCGTCATAGTCCCTGCAAAGTCCCTCGACCTGAATATCGGCCGCTTCCACATCCCGCTGCGGGCGTTTCGGACCTATTGGCATACAACGTCCTGATAGGCCGGTACCTGACGCAGCATGCGGTTTTGCTGCATCCACTCAATGAAGGTCTGCATGTCACGTTCCCGGGGCAGGCCGAGCGGTGTCTTTTCCATGTCGAAGCGCACCATGACGTACTTGACGGCGGCATCCCGCGGCAGCAGTCCCTTGGCTTCCATGACCTTTCTGTAGGCTTCGGGATTGGCATTGATGCGTTCGGCAGCCTTTTTGAGCGCGGCACGAAATCCGGCAACCCTCGTCCTACCGTCCGGCGCATCGGTCACCCTCCCCTTCAGGGCAATGACAGCCAGCGGAATATCCAGATTCCGGTCATCCAGAATGGTCCGCGCACCCCTGGCCTCGACCAGCGAGAGCAGCGGTTCGGGGAGCAGGGCCGATTCGATCCGGCCACTCAGGAGCATCTGCAACCGCACGGAAATCTGACGGATATCCTGCCGGTTGAGAAAATCGTCGGCAACCTTCTCATCGGCAAGGAGTCTGGTGAGGAGAAAGTCGATGATGGTTGCACTGGAAACCGCAATTTCCTTGCCTTCCAGATCGGCAAGCGTCGTGGCCGTGGAACGGGGAGAGACCACAATGCCGAAATGACGGATGGAGGGCATGGCGTGGGAGGTGGTGGCCACAATGGCCTGCGGTGCGCCATTTTCGTTCTGCATGAGCACATTGATGATGTCACCGAAATGCCCGTCCAGCGCGTTGCCACGCATGGCGGCGCCCAGTTCCAGCGCACTCTGGAAGGGAATGAGTTCCACTTCAAGGCCTTCTTCGGCAAAAAGCCCTTCATCGGCAGCCACATGTAGAATGAGCGAGTCGGCGGCCGGGAGCGTACCGATCTTCAGCGCACTGTGCGCGGGAACCGTTCCGAACGATACGGCAAGAAACAGGACAAGACAGGAAAAAACAAGACGGCGAAACACCATGCTCACCTCGTTTGCAGGAAAATGGGATACATCGCGTCATACTATGCTCTGGGGGTGTCCAAGGTCAAGGAAGAGCAAAAGGGGCCGTGCGTCCGGCGTGGTCTTCGCTCCACTGGAATCCCATGAAGGCGCCGTTCGCCGTGGCGAGTGCCGGCCTTCTTGCGCCTGCCTGTCCGAAGAATGCAGGGGAGGCAGAGCCGGAGCCGCAGCCCGTGAGGATGCGCAGAATGTGGTCAGGAAGCCTTGCGGCACGTTCGCAGAGACAGACGCCGCACGACTGTCCGCTTCTGGAAGGGGCTGTGATGCTGTGTCTTTCCCGGCGCAGCATTGCAAGACACATCAGACTCTGCCGGGGTCGGTGATGACCGTACCTTTCCCGAATGGACGGACTTCGGCATGCGCAAACGAACGGAACGACGTCGAAAGCGTCATGCCGCTTCTTCGGCAGAAGAAGGCGTTGCAGCCTCTGGAGTGGTCCGTGTGGACTGGAG
>CAMLXE010000075.1 GCA_946490455.1 uncultured Desulfovibrio sp.
ACTCCCCTATAAAAATGGCTATTTATCAACTGTTTGTTGTGACATAGCCTTTCAAAAAATCAGTCTTCTTCAGAAGTCTTGGTTTCTTCTTCCAGCGCATCGGCACGCCGGATAATTTCTTCAAGCTGGATATCCGCTCCCAAAACACCGATAATTTCGTCTTTTGCATCAGTGATGACCGTGGATACGGTTATGATGAGCTGGCTGGTAACCTGGGACTGATGCACATTCATGATATGCAGTTTCCCGGTCTTCATGGGCTCATTGAACCATTCACGATTGGAGTAGTCGTAACCGATGGGGAAGGCCTCGTAACGGCCCTTATTGGGATCACTGAAAGCAACGGCTTTGGAATGCCCTTGTACGTCTGTGACATAGACATACTGGATGAAGTCGTATTCGTGGACAAAGTCCTGAAGCAGCTTTTCCAACATGCCGTCGTTGTCCGCCTTTTCGCAGCTGGCGGCGAGGCGTTCCAGAAGATTGGCGGAAAGGTGTCCGGCAAGTTTTTTGATATGATCAAACTCGCTGTCGAAGAGTTCGGGCATGTAGCGACGGGCCAGCATTTCCACTTCCTTGCTGGAGAAGGAAGTATTGCGGCCTTCCTCGTAGGCCTTCATGATCTTGGCATGAATCTGACCGACGGCAGGATGTTTCTTGGACACCTGTCGTTCCGGCGGGAGATCGAAGACCTGATTGATCCAGTAGGCCACACCGGCACGTCCTGCCTTGTCGTTGATAATGATCGGGACAGAACGATTGAGAATCTTTTTGGTATCGAAAATATTGTAGATCTCTTCGTTTTTGGTGAGACCGTCCACATGGATGCCCGCACTGGTGGCGTTGAAGTCCCTGCCGGCGAAGGGATAGTTGTGGGGAATCTGGTAATCGAGTTCCTTTTCAAAATAATTGGCTATTTCCGTAATGACCGTGGGGTCGGCAGCTTCGTCGTTGCCGGTCAGGGAAATGTAGTCAATGACAAGGGCTTCCAGAGGGGCATTCCCCGTGCGTTCCCCGAATCCCATCAGGGTGCCGTTTACGCCGCCGCAACCGTACAGCCAGGCTGTCACACCATTGACGAGAACCTTATGAAAATCATTATGTCCATGCCATTCCAGCCAGGAACCGGGAACGCCCGCTTCGTCGGTGAAGGCACGCACAATGCGTTGTACTGAACGGGGCAGAGCTGCTCCGGGGAACGGTACGCCATAGCCGAGCGTATCGCAGAGACGAATTTTGACAGGCATGGAAGCCTGATGGCTCAGTTCCATGAGCTTGCGGGCAAAGGGCAGACAAAAACCGTAAATGTCGGCGCGGGTTACGTCCTCAAAGTGGCAGCGCGGGATGATGCCCCATTCCAGAGCCTGCGTCACAACCTTGAGGTAGTCGTTCATGGCCTGTTCACGAGTTTTGCCGAGCTTGAGGAAAACATGATAGTCGGACATGCTGGTAAGCATGCCAACTTCATCGAATTCCATATCGCGAGCGATTTTCAGATCTTCCAGATTGGCCCGGATCCAGCCGGTGATGCGGGGAAAGCGATAGCCGCGAGAGCGGCAGACTTCAATGGCCTTGCGATCCTTTGCGGAATACATGAAAAATTCTGAGGCCTGAATAAGTCCACTTTTGCCGCCCAGCTTGTGCAGAAGATCATAGATTCTGGCAATCTGTTTGACAGTATAGGGAGGACGGGCCTGCTGACCGTCTCGGAAGGTGGTATCTGTGATGAACATGGGGTCGGCCGGACGGGGAACAAGGAAGGTATCGTCGAATTCGATACGGCTGATCTGGGAGTAGGGGAAAACGTCGCGGTAGAGTTCGGGATCGGCCCGGTTGTCCAGGGACAGGGGCATTGAAGCATGTTTCTGATGAATCAGGCTCATTGTGTGTTTTTTCCTCCTTCAGGACGGCAGGGAGTTTCGGTAAGCGTACTTCATGCCGACCTGCCTTGCCATAGTAGAAGCATAACCCGTTTCCATATAAAACGGAAGCGGGTTTGAGGGCTCGGGGATGGCAGAACGAGTCCTCTCGGTGAGAGGTTGTGAGGCTCTGCCGGGCGGTATAGATGGAGACGAAGACTTTTTTATGTCAGGGACGTTTTTCTCCGCCTTATGGAAAGGCGATTTCTTGGCAAGGACCGCTCATGTCGGACTGCAGTTGTGATGCTTAAGGGGGGAGAACCTGTGGATGCCATTACCATTATTGCTGAGGAACGAATTCGGGAGGCAAATGAGAAGGGCGCTTTTGACAATCTTCCCGGTGCGGGAAAACCTCTGGAACTGGAAGATGATTCTCATATCCCCGAAGAACTTCGACTTGCCTATAAGCTTTTGAAAAATGCCGGTTATGTACCGGAAGAGGTTGCTGACCGCAAGGAAGCCCAGACGATCATGGATGCTCTGGAACACTGCTCTGATGAACGGGAAAAGGTGGCTCAGATGAAGAAGCTTGAAGTCGTACTGGGTCGCATCGCAAGTCAGCGGAATGGCAAACTTTTCATTGATGACACCAATCCCTATTACAGCAGGATTGTTGCCAGAATACGCGTACATGCGGAAGAGAACAGGGATACTACGGCATAAGGGGCCGTCAGTATCCTTCGCTCTGTCATGTAACAGGCTGAAACAATCTGCTACATTTTGTCATATTCTGTAAATCCTGCCGTAACCGTTATCGGGCAGTATGCAGAGGCTGCACCGGGCTTCCGAGTACGATATGCAAGCCCATCATGCCGGTATCATTTCTTTTCTTTGAAAAGGGAACTGATAAGCATCTGATAGAGCCAGTTTGCATAGGCATCACCGGTCCAGCCGCGTTCCTGTACCAGAATTCGGTAGAGTTCACGATTGCACAGACACCAGAAAATGTCCTGGGCCGTACGCTGATTCATGCCTTCCTTCAGTGTATGGGCAGGATCATTCGCCAATATATTCAGGATATTCAGAATATGTTTGTCGGCCTGTTCCTGGTTGGTCTTTTCCCGTGCCTTGCTGATGAGGGCCAGTTCCGGGTCAAGAACTCCGGCTCCCTTGAGCAGTTCATAGGTCGGACTCTGAATTTCGTGAACCTTCCGGACCAGATTGACGGTGAGCCGAAGCGCTTCTCGAGCGTCTGCTGTCTTGAGCGAGCTCTGATAGAGCTCCAGCAGAACGTCATTGTTGGCCAGCTTTGTATCAATGATGGCGGCAATGATGCCTCGTTTGGAGCCAAAGACCGCATAAACGGTCTGCTTGGAGACACCGGCCTTATGGGCAATGTCTTCCACTGTGGTCTTTGCATAACCATTGGCAAGCAGCAGAACCTCAGCTGCTTCCGTGATGTTCTGTCGCGTGATCGAGGCGCGATACTCTCTGGTCGGAGAATGGTAGCGGCGTACCGAGGTCGTTTGTCTGGTCATCTTGACATCCCTTTTTCAGAATCGTATGGTCTGGAAAACGATTAGAGCTTACTCTATCGAAATTGAACTTGTCAAATTCTTACCGCGACTCTGTCTGAGCAAGATGAAAGGATTCAGACAGCGTTCGGCTCATTACGCCAGGGTGCAGCGGTGATCATACATCCGGTATGGAGAGATTTCTTTCCATGGCGCATCAACATGAGTGAGGTTTTATGCTTCAGAATCAAAACAAGGCTCCTGTAGGTGTATTGCTTGCCCTGATGGGATGTCTGGGAACATTTTTCCTTGCTGGCTGTGACGACAAGAAGAATACGGGGCAGAACGCAGCAGCCAGTGAGATTGAGGTTGGCGTAATACAGGTGCAGCCACGGAAAGTCCTGTTCACGACGGAACTGTCCGGGCGGACCTCTCCCTTTCAGATTGCAGAGGTTCGTCCGCAGGTTAGCGGCATCATCCAGAAGCGTCTTTTTGAGGAAGGCACAGATGTCAAAATGGGGGACACGCTCTATCAGATAGACCCCGCAATCTATAAGGCCGATCTGGCCAGTGCCAAGGCTTCTCTGGCGCGTGCCGAAGCCAATGTGGCCCCCACCAGACTGACCATGCAGCGGTACAAGGAGCTGGTGAACATCAGCGCCGTGAGCCGGCAGGAATATGACAGCGCCGAGGCCGCATACAAACAGGCGGTGGCCGAGGTGGGCGTAAATAAGGCCGCCGTGGACAACGCACGCATTCGTCTTGAATATACCAGAGTGACTTCGCCCATTTCCGGACGAATCGGCAGTTCAAAGGTAACACCAGGGGCGCTGGTGACGGAAAACCAGTCTCAGGCTCTTGCCACGGTGCAGCAGCTTGATCCCATGTATGTGGATGTGACACAGTCGAGTACGGAAGTGCTGCGGCTGAAGCGCAGCCTTGAAAGTGGCCAGCTCCAGCGTACTGACAGCAGCCATGCCAGCGTACGCCTTCTGCTTGAGGATGGGACGGAATACAGTGAAACCGGGACACTTCAGTTCACGGACGTGAGCGTGGATGAAACAACCGGTGCCGTAACTCTGCGGGCCATTTTCCCCAATCCGAAGCAGGATCTGCTGCCCGGCATGTATGTACGCGCCATCCTGACTGAAGGGGTTGATGAGGCCGCCATTCTCATTCCACAGCGTGCTCTGATCCGTGATACGCGCGGCAATGCCTCCGTCTATGTAGTCAATGCTGACAGTAAAATAGAAGTACGTCCGCTGAAGGTAGGCCGGACGCATGGAACAAACTGGGTTGTGCTTGAAGGCCTGACTGCCGGAGACAGAATTGTGGTGGAAGGACTTCAGAAGATTCGGTCCGGTACGCCTGTGCGAGTGGTGGATCTCTCGGAACCGGCGCAATCTTCGCCTGTGCCATCTGCAGAGCAGTCCACAGAATCGAACACAGCAGAGATGCAGCCAGCAGAAACACAGCCTGTTTCTGCCAGACAGAACTAGGCAGACAGGAGAAGTCGCATGGCGCGTTTTTTTATTGACCGCCCCGTGTTTGCGTGGGTGATCGCTATTCTTATTATGCTGGTGGGTATCCTTTCGATATTGTCCCTTCCGGTTTCGCAATATCCATCGATTGCACCGCCAACCATTGGTATTGTGGCCAAGTATCCCGGTGCATCGGCCCAGACCCTGGAGGACACGGTTACGCAGGTTATCGAGCAGAAGATGAACGGACTCGACAAGCTGCTGTACATGTCATCCACCAGCGATTCGTCGGGTCGCGTGGACATCACGCTGACCTTCAGCATTGATGCCGATCCCGATATCGCACAGGTTCAGGTACAGAATAAGCTCCAGCTTGCCACACCGCTGCTGCCAGAGGAAGTTCAGCGGCAGGGTATTACCGTGAACAAGCGTGCATCTACCTATCTGAAGGTATATGCGTTTGTATCGGAAGACGGAAGCATGGATAATGGAGAGATCGGCGACTATGTGGCGAGCAATCTTCTGGATCCCATCAGCCGTCTGCCCGGTGTGGGTGAAGCCAATCAGTTCGGCAGTGCCTACAGCATGCGCATTTGGCTGGATCCCAATAAGCTCCTCCAGTACAAGCTCATGCCCGATGATGTCATTGCCGCCATTAATGCCCAGAATGCACAGGTGTCTGCAGGCCAGATCGGTGCCGTTCCCTTTGTGGAGGGACAGCAGATCAATCTGACCATAGCCGTACAGGAACGGTTGCAGACACCGGAACAGTTTGAGGCGATCATTCTGCGGACCAATCAGGATGGATCTCTCATCCGGTTGCGTGACGTGGCTCGAGTGGAACTCGGACGGGAAGACTACAGCGTATCGACACTGTATAATGGGAAGCCTGCTTCCGGTATTGCCATCAAGCTGGCAACTGGGGCCAATGCGCTGGAAACCGTTGCGGGAGTGGACGCCTTCCTTGAGGAAATGGAGCCCTTTTTCCCCGCCGGGCTGAAAGTCGTAAGCTCCTTTGATACGACGCCCTTTGTGGAAATTTCCATTCACGAAGTGGTAAAGACACTGTTCGAAGCCGTTGTCCTGGTTTTTCTGGTCATGTATCTGTTCCTCCAGAATTTCCGGGCAACGCTCATTCCAACCATTGCCGTTCCTGTTGTTCTGCTGGGGACATTCGGAGTCCTCGCTGCGTTCGGCTACTCCATCAATACCCTGACCATGTTTGCCATGGTCCTTGCCATCGGTCTTCTTGTGGATGACGCCATCGTGGTTGTGGAGAATGTGGAACGCGTCATGAGTGAAGATCAGCTTCCTCCCAAGGAAGCTACCCGCAAGTCCATGGACCAGATTACAGGGGCACTGGTCGGTATTGCCATGGTCCTGTCTGCCGTGTTCATTCCAATGGCCTTTTTTGGTGGTTCGGTGGGGGTGATCTATCGGCAGTTCTCGGTAACCATCGTAGCGGCCATGGCGCTTTCAGTGATTGTGGCCATTGTACTCACGCCGGCCCTGTGCGCCACAATCCTCAAGCCACTAGGTGGTGACCATGTACATACGCGGCGTGGTTTTTTTGGTTGGTTTAACCGCTGGTTTGACAGAGCAACCCAGCGTTATCAGAATGGCGTTGCCGGAATGATCCGTCGTTCAGGGCGGCTCATGATCATCTATGCTGTGCTTGTGGTGG
Source organism: uncultured Desulfovibrio sp. (assembly GCA_946490455.1). Taxonomy (GTDB): domain Bacteria; phylum Desulfobacterota; class Desulfovibrionia; order Desulfovibrionales; family Desulfovibrionaceae; genus Bilophila. The sequence goes on from CAMLXE010000075.1 coordinate 6,539, forward strand.
GGCTTGGTTTCATGTTTCTGCGTCTGCCCACGGGATTTTTGCCTGATGAGGATCAGGGAATGCTCTTTGCGCAGGTGCAGTTGCCCATTGGTTCCACACAGGAAGCAACTCTTGAGATCATGCAGCAGGTGGAACAGTATCTTTTGGAAGAGGAAAAGGATGCTGTAAAGGGTGTGCAGGGCGTTGTTGGGTTCAGTTTTGCCGGAAACGGGCAGAATGCAGGTATGGCCTTTATTCGCCTGAAGGACTGGGAAGAACGTCAGGATCCTTCGCTGAAGGCTGGAGCTGTTTCTGCCAGAGCCATGGCTCATTTTGCCAAACTTCGGAACGCACAGGTATTCGTTTTTGCCCCGCCGGCAATCATGGAGCTTGGCAATGCCACCGGCTTTGACTTTGAATTGCAGGATCGCGCAGGACTGGGGCATGGGGCACTTACCGAGGCCAGAAATCAGCTCATTGGCATGGCTGCCCAGAATCCCAAACTGGTTGCCGTGCGTGCCAATGGACTGGATGACAAGCCTCAGTTGCGGGTCACTATTGATCGAGAGAAAGCCGGGGCACTGGATCTCTCCATGGCTGATATCAACACAGCTCTTGCTACGGTATGGGGCAGTTCCTATGCAGACGATTTCCTGGATAAGGGCCGGGTCAAAAAAGTGTATGTTCAGGGAGATGCGCCGTTCCGCATGAACCCGGAAGATATGGAAAAATGGTATTTTCGCAACAATCGTGGGGAAATGGTTCCCTTTTCCTCATTTGCCTCTGTGAAGTGGGAATATGCTCCCGCCCGTCTGGAACGCTATAATGGTGTATCGGCCATGGAAATTCTGGGAATGCCCGCTCTCGGGGTAAGTTCTGGTGATGCCATGCTGGAGATGGAAAAGCTCGCGGCGCAGTTGCCGGGAGGCATCGGGTATGAATGGACGGGACTTTCCTATCAGGAACGCCTGTCCGGTTCACAGGCGCCCATGCTGTATGCTCTTTCCATCCTCGTGGTCTTTCTCTCGCTCGCGGCGCTGTACGAGAGCTGGTCGGTTCCTTTCGCCGTTATCCTTGTCGTGCCATTGGGGGTTCTTGGTGCACTGCTTGCGGCTCACTTGCGGGGCATGTCCAACGACGTGTATTTTCAGGTCGGTTTGCTTGCCGTCATTGGCCTTTCTGCAAAGAATGCCATTCTTATTGTTGAATTTGCCAAGGCGTTGCATGACAGTGGAAAGGAACTGTATGAAGCAACCGTAGAGGC
>CAMLXE010000076.1 GCA_946490455.1 uncultured Desulfovibrio sp.
TGCTCAAACGTCTTTCCGGAGCCCATCTGCTTGAACTTATGGATACTCTGGAATTGCCGCTCATTCCTGTTCTTGCGGACATGGAGAGCCGGGGTGTACTGCTTGATGCTGAAGCCCTGGCCGTTTTTCTGCAGGAAGTACAGGAGGAGCTGGATCGACTCACAGAGAAAGTCTATCGTGAGGCTCAGGGCCCCTTCAACATCCGTTCAGCCCAGCAGCTGGGAGACGTTCTGTTCAACCGCCTGAAACTGCCCGTTGCAGGCAAGACACTTGGAGGGCAGGCCTCCACCTCACAGGATGTGCTGGAAAAGCTTTCCGGCCATCACCCTGTTATTGATGCCCTGCTCGAATACCGCAAGCTGGAAAAATTACGTTCCACCTACCTTGAACCCCTTCCCCGCCTCATGGGAGAAGACGGACGTATCCGAACGACCTTCAACCAGCTGGCTACAGCTACAGGCCGCCTGTCCTCAAGCAATCCAAATCTTCAGAATATCCCTGTACGAGGTTCCATGGGACGCCGCATGCGAACCTGCTTTATCGCGCCAGCCGGTCATCTGCTCATTTCCGCAGACTATTCACAGATTGAACTCCGCGTTCTCGCTCACCTCTCACGTGATGAAGCCTTGCTTGCTGCCTTCAGGGAAGGGACCGACATTCATGCCCGCACGGCAAGCCTGCTCTTTGACGTGCCTCAGGATGCCATTACCCCGGACCAGCGCCGCAACGCAAAAACCATCAACTTCGGTCTGATTTATGGAATGGGACCACAGAAGCTGGCACGTGAACTGAACATTTCTCCATCCGAAGCAAAGGCGTTCATAGCCCGGTACTTTGAACGTCTGCAGGGCCTGAAACATTTCTATGAAAGCGTGGAGGAAATGGCACGAGAGCAGGGCTACGTCACAACTCTGGCCGGGCGCAGGCGTCCTCTGCCGAATATTCAGTCCGAATCGCCCCAGGCCAGTTCTCTCGCGCGCAGACAGGCCATCAATACGCTCATTCAGGGCAGTGCGGCTGACATCATCAAACTTGCCATGCTTGCCGTTCACAGTGACCCTCAACTCCATGACCTCAATGCACGACTTCTGCTTCAGATACACGACGAGCTTCTGCTCGAAGTGCCGGAAGACACTGCGCAGGAAGCCGGAGCAAGAGTGGCAGAACTCATGGCCGGGGTTCAGCCCGGGGGAATCACACTTGATGTCCCGCTGCTCTCCGACTGGGGAGCTGCAAAAAACTGGGGAGAAGCGCATTGATTCCTGCATATTCTATAAATGGAAAAAATTTTGGACACCCGAAATTGCTTTCAATACTTCCTCATCATGATGCAACCTCAGCTGACTTTGCATTCCTAATGATCCCAAACTGCATGGCCTCGGCGCTCGCCTTCTTCAGGTAGCGGTTCTTTCCAAACGGTAACCAGCCCGGATAAGATTATTAAGGAGTCATCCCATGTCCCGTTTTTTCAACCTCAAACATCTTGAAGGTGCAACCCGGAACTCCCTTTCGGGACTTGTCTTTGCCTGGAAGGGAGAACAGGCCTTCCGCCATGAGGTGGTGGTTCTCGTCGTTCTGGTCTTTCTGCTTGTCTTGACCGGCAGAAGCTGGGCCGGCTGGCTGCTTGTTCTTGGTGGCTGGATTGGGGTCATGGTTGTAGAACTGCTGAACAGCGCCATTGAAGAAGCCTTTGACCTGGTTACCACCGAATGGAATGCCCGCGTCAAGCGGGGCAAGGATCTTGCCTCAGCCGCCATTTTTCTGGCCATGCTCATCAATTTCGGTATCTGGATTCATGTCTTTCTTGTCAGCTGACGAACAAGCCTGATTCCGCCTGCTTTGCCCCTTTTCAGGACACATCCTTATCCTCACACTTCACTGAACGAGTAGATCCATGCAACAGCTTTTTCTCAAAAAACATGAAGAACGGCGTCTCCGGGCGGGCCATCTCTGGATTTTCAGCAATGAAGTCGATGTCAAACGTTCGCCTCTGACGAGCTTTGCTCCCGGTGAAAATGCGATTGTCTGTGACGCCGGGGGACGAAAACTGGGAACGGCCTATGTCAATCCGGCCTCACTTATTGCCGCACGACTCATCAGCCGTCATCCAGACGAAGCTCTGAATGCCGATCTGCTCCGTAAGCGTCTCCTCTGGGCCATGGAATTTCGCGATCATCTGTTCAATGTTCCCTTTTACAGACTCTGTCATGGCGAGGGAGACTGGCTGCCGGGACTGGTCATTGACCGTTATGGAGATGTTTTCAGCGTCCAGATCACTACGGCAGGGATGGAACAGCACAAGGAAGAGCTGCTTGAAATTCTGACTGGATTTGGTGCAAAGGGCGTTCTTTTCCGCAACGATGTTTCTGTACGCAGCATGGAAAATCTTCCTCTTGAAGTGGAAGAGGGCATGGGGAATATTCCCGAAGAAATCGAGGTTCAGGAAAACGGAGCAACCTTTCTTGTCTCACTGAAAAATGGCCAGAAAACAGGATGGTTCTATGACCAGCGCGCCAACAGGGCGGAAGCTGCCCGCTACGCTGCCGGACGCAGTGTCCTTGATGCCTTCTGTTATGTGGGAGCCTTTGGTGTCATGGCCGGAAAGCATGGCGCAACCGATGTAATGTTCCTTGATGCCTCAAAGCAGGCTCTGGATCTTGCCGCACGGAATCTGGCTTCCAACGCCGCTCAGACAGGAACAGACATTCTGGCCGGGGATGCGCTTGAAACGCTGGCCGCGCTTCGTGATGAAGGCAGACGTTTCGGCATGGTCTGTCTTGACCCTCCAGCCTTCATCAAACGCAAGAAAGATGCCGAACAGGGGCTTGCCGCCTACCGCCGGGTCAACGATCTGGGCTTGCAACTGGTAGAAGATGGGGGCATTCTCTTCAGCTGTTCGTGCTCTCACCATCTGGAGGCCGACACGCTCCGCCGTCTGCTTGCGCAGTGCGCTGCCAGACGCGGTTTGCATACCCAGCTGCTGTATCAGGGATTTCAGGGACCAGACCATCCTGTCCACCCCGCCATGCCGGAAACGGCCTACCTCAAGGTCTTTGGCCTGCGGGTCTGGAAATAATCCGCGAAGGAGAACCCATGCTCAACAAGCCTCGTCTGCTCACTCCCGGCCCGACCCCATTACCCGAACGGGTCAGACTGGTTCTTGCTCAGGACATGATCCATCATCGCAAGCCTGCATTCAAAAAGCTTCTGCTGGAAACGGAAGAGAGACTGAAAACACTTTTCGGAACGTCTCAGCCGGTCATTCCCCTTTCGTGTTCGGGCACGGGCGCCATGACTGCCGCCGTACACAGTCTGTTCCTCCCGGGCGAAAAGGTTATTGTGGTCAATGGGGGCAAATTCGGTGAGCGATGGACCAAAATCGCGGAAGTTCATGGTCTTGAGGTCGTAGAGATTCGTATTCCATGGGGCCAGACCGTGTCTGTAGCCCAGCTTGAAGAAACCTTGCGTCACAACCCGGATGCCAAAGGCGTCTTTGTACAGCTGTGCGAGACCTCAACAGGTGCTCAGCATCCGGTAGAGGCATTGGCCCGCCTTACCCGCACAAGAGATGTGCTTCTGATAGCCGATGGCATTTCTGCGGTAGGCATCTCCCCCTGCCCCATGGACACATGGGGCATCGACTGTCTGCTCACCGGTTCACAGAAAGGACTCATGGTCCCTCCCGGACTGGCTCTGATTGCCTTCTCAGAACGTGCCTGGAAAAAAATCCGTACTGTCCCGGCGTCATGCTTCTATTTCAACATGGAAGGCGAAGAAAAGAACCTGCTCAAGGGACAGGGACTCTTTACCTCACCTGTCAATCTGCTTCTCGGCCTGCATGAAAGTCTGACCATGATTGATGAAAATGGCGGACTTGAAGCCATATACCGCAAGCAATGGGCCCTGACCTGCATGGTCCGTACGGGAGTAAGGGCGCTCGATCTCGAACTCTTTGCGCCCAAGCATTATGCCTGGGGCGTGACCAGTATTCTTCTCCCCAGCGGAGTTGACGGCAAGAAGCTGCTGTCTGTTGCTGAAACAGAATATGGTGTCATCTTTGCAGGAGGTCAGGACGACTATGCAGGCCGGATGGTACGTTTTGGCCATATGGGCTGGGTGGACTGGGCGGACGTTACTGCAGGGCTGCATGCCCTGTATCGTTCCCTGAAGGCTGCCGGTGGCTATGTTGCCTCACGCGACTATCTGGAACAGGCCCTTGATGCCTATCACAGGGCTCTTGACGTGGAGCCTGGACGCATTATTCCTGAAGCAAGAAGCTAACTTTTTTTCAGGATAACCAATATCTCAGGAGTCTCCCATGAGCTGTTCCTGTTCTGACAAGCAATGCACTTCGGAATCCTGCTCCATGCCGCAGGTGACCTTTTCCACATTTGTCCTTTCCCTGGCCTCTTCGGCTCTGGTCCAGCTTGGGGAAGTTCCAAATCCGGAATCAGGGGAAACAACACAGGATCTTGTCATGGCCAAACACTCCATCGACATTCTGACCATGCTGGAAAATAAGACCAGGCAATGCCTTGAGCCAGATGAATCCCGTCTGCTGGAAGGCATTCTGTATGAACTGCGTATGAAATACGTCATGAAAAAGGATCAACAATGACCATGCACGACAGCATTCGCGTTGGGCTTGTCGGTGTTACAGGCTACACGGGCATGGAGCTGGCCCGTCTGCTGACCGGTCATCCGGTCATGCGCCTTGTGGCCGCCACCTCACGGACAGAAGCCGGAAAACGCCTTGGTGATCTTTATCCTTTCCTGAACGGTCTGCCCGGAGCCGATGTCATTCTGATTGAACCGGAACCCGATCTCATTGCTGCAGCCTGCGACGTGGCATTCCTCGCCGTACCGCATACGGCAGCCACAGAAATGGCAGCCGCTCTGGTGGAACGCGGGATTAAGGTTGTGGACCTGTCTGCCGACTTCCGGCTCAAGGACGCTTCTACCTATGCCCAGTGGTACAAGGTAGAACACAAGCGTCCAGATCTTCTTCCGGAAGCCGTGTATGGCCTGCCAGAACTCTACGCCGACGCCATTGCGGGAGCGAGGCTTGTTGCCAACCCTGGCTGCTATCCGACATCAATCATTCTTGGACTGGCGGCAGCTCTCTCCAACAACCTCATCAGGACCACCGGTATTGTCGCCGACTCAAAATCCGGGACATCGGGAGCCGGCCGCTCTGCCAAAATCAGCTCGCTTTACTGTGAAGTGGCGGATACCTTCCGGGCCTACGGCATCGGCACGCACCGACACACTCCGGAAATCGAGCAGGAGCTTTCCCGGCTGGCAGGAGAGAAACTGACCATCTCCTTCAATCCGCATCTGGTGCCCATGAACCGCGGAATTCTGTCCACCACCTATGCGGAACTCAAGGCACCGGTTTCTCAGGAAGATGTACAGAAAATCTACGAATCCATGTGGAGCAAGTGCCCGTGGGTGCGGGTCCTGCCGGCCGGCCAGCTTCCTGAAACGCGCAATGTCAGAGGAACCATGTTCTGCGACATGTCGGTCATCGTGGATCAGAGAACCAACCGCCTGATTGTCATTTCCGTTATTGACAATATCTGCCGCGGTGCCTCTGGTCAGGCTCTGGCCAACGCCAACCTGATGTTTGGACTGCCGGTGGATACGGGGCTCAGGCTCTGTGCCATGATGCCCTGAGAGAATTTTATCAGGAAGACAGCACTACGCCCCGTCATTCGGGGCGTAGTGCTGTCTTATGACTCCGCCGGAAAAGCCGCTGCCCTCTACCAAAACAAACTATGACTTGAACCGGGAATAGGAGGTATTTGCCATATACAGGGCCGCTGCCGGATTGTGTCCAAGGACCCGATCCTTGACCACCATTACGGTAACGGGCGCCTCGGAATTTCTGATAAACAGACTGTCATGGCCCACGCACAGCCCTATCATGACATTGAGATCTGTCTTGAGCGAATTGAGAAATTTGGCCTGAAGAACCGGATTGCACATGGATTCATGTCCACAGCCGCCATTCACCTTGAGTCTGTCCGGAATCCCCAGAGCCGATTTGTCCACAGCCCCGATCTTGCATCCCACTGTGACAGCATCAATACCGCGTTTGTGCAACAGTCTTGCAAAGATACGCGCCTCATTGAGCAATCCGACACAGCTGGCGATCCCTACGGAGGGACATCCCATACGCAGGATGAATTCAATGGTTTCCTCGACCCTGGTCATCCGGCAATAGAATTCGCCTTCCAGCTCAGCTGAAATTCTGGCTATCTTCTGCTGTTCGGCATCGTTCACGTACACATCGAGCGATTCCTGCAACAGTGCCGGATCCAGTTTCCGTGTCAGGCAGAAGTTCGGATAGTTCTTCTCTTCTGCTGTCTGACAGGCGCGCGTCCCACAATCCGTACAGCTCAGTTGCCCTTCTTCCATGGCAGTATTCCTTCGGATGAATGTTCTTTCCATATGCTCCGGAGAGCGTACTTCATACGTACTCCAACACACATCGGGAGGAAATTCCAGTCAATTTGTTATCCCGACAGGGATAACGGACTACCTGTCACTTTTACAACAAAGGAGAATCTATGCTTGGACCAGTTGCCAACAGCGCAGCCATCATCATCGGAGCCCTTGCCGGTACCCTCAGCAGCCAGATCTTTACTGTGGACATGCGAAAAAAGCTCACCTCTGTCCTCGGCTGCGTCACTCTCTATATCGGTGTAAGCATGGCATCCAAGGGTAATGCCCTTCCTCCAGTCATTCTCTCTCTGCTGCTGGGAACGCTGTTTGGAGAGCTCATGCATCTGGAATCCCTGCTCATGCGACTCTCCATCAAGGCTGCGAGTCTGTTCCGCAACCGGAAGACCAATGCGACCTCCCTTCCGCAAAAGGCCATTGAAGATCAAATGGCTGTAGCCACCATTCTCTTCTGCGCAAGCGGGCTCGGTGTTCTCGGTCCCATTCGGGAAGGCATGACAGGCGACGCTTCTCTCCTTCTTGTCAAAAGTGTTCTCGACGGCATTACCGCCATGCTGTTTGCGGCAGGCATAGGTGGCGTCGTAGGTTTTCTTGCCGTTCCTCAGTTTCTTGTGCAGGCAACCCTCTTTTTCATCGCCACCATCATTGCTCCCATGATTACACCGGAAATGTTTGCCGATTTCTTCGGATGCGGTGGTCTGATCATGCTTGGTGCCGCCTTGCGCCAGCTGGGCCTTGTTCAGGTCCCCCTCATCAACATGCTGCCTTCCCTGCTCATTGTCATGCCCGCATCCTTTCTCTGGACCAACTTCATGGCTGTCTGAATTCGGCTCAATAAAAAGGGAGACAGACACACCTGCTAAAGATCTGCAAGGCTGTCTGTCCCTGACAGCGCGACTTTCACTGCTGATTTTATGCTACCCGATACCGTAGTAACTCGGAACATGTCGTCTGCCCGTCACCGGACAAAAAAAGGGCCTGCCGTACAACCTACGGACAGGCCCCTGACAAGTGCCTTCAAAAGGAATCAGCAACCCATGGGAAGCGCTTCCCTGTTCGGATTCATGGTCCAGATACCGCAGGGACAGACCCCGGCACACACACCACAACCAATACAGCGTTCCGGATCCGATACATACCTGACCGTGCCGTTGGATTGCTCAATCCGCGTAATCGCCTTTTCCGGACAGGACTGGTAGCACATCTGGCAATCGCGACAGGTACCACAACTGATACAGCGATTATAGTCCTCGTTCGGTTCGGGCAGATTGGAACGATGATATCTGTCAAAATATTCCGTACTCAGACGTCCGG
>CAMLXE010000077.1 GCA_946490455.1 uncultured Desulfovibrio sp.
AACATTCAAAATGAATGATTCGAGAAGAATGATTTTCCGCAGCTGAATACAGAACAGCTTTGGCCTTTCTTGCAACAAAGCCATATCCTTCCTTTTGATTGGGAACGCATCGAAAAAACAAGTTTGCAAAAGAAGATGAGGAGGCTGTCCCCTCATATAGTCTGTTCTTTCTGCAAGGTATGCTGTGAAAAAAATCCGTTGAAAGACTGGCCTGGTCTGATTGCAGAGGAGAACGACTGCTCAAAACTGATCTTGGCATGAATTTTGTTTGAGGGAAGAACAAGGAAAGTGCCGCATCAGACCTGTCATCAATCTTTATACAAACAGGAAGTGAATAATGCAGCGTATTTACAAGGAAATCTTTGGCGAGCATGAAGGAAAGACCGTTCATCTTTTTCGCCTGGTCAATGCCAATGGCATGACCGCCGAGTTGATTGAATTCGGTGGACGAATCAAGGGACTCTCCATTCCTAATGGGAAGGGCGGTCTCGACAACATGAGCGTAGGATTTGAAACCCTGGAACCCTATGCTGAACGTTTCAATCCATGGTTTGGGGCATTGGTGGGACGGACTGCCAGCCGAATTACGGGTGCCAGTTTTGAACTTGATGGTGTCCGGTATAACCTGTCGGCCAATGGCCCTGGAGGCAGCCTCATGCATGGTGGCTATAAGGGCTTTGACAAGGTTATCTGGTCTGGAGAGGCCGAAGAGGATGGCAATGGCGCGACGCTGAAGCTGCGCTATACGGCAGCCGATGGGGAAGAAGGCTATCCCGGAAAGGTGGATGTTCTGGTAACCTACAGGCTGGATGATGAAAACCGTTTCCACATGAACTGGGAAGCTGTAACGGACAAGCCGACCATTATTGACATGACTTCACATGTGTATCTGAATCTGAACGGATTTCACAATGAAAATGTCATGAATGAATATCTGCGTGTGAATGCTTCCGAGTATCTTGAAAAGGATAACACGGGTACGCCTACCGGTGTATTGTTCTCTGTAGAGGGAACACCGTTTGATCTGCGCAAGGCCATGCCTCTGGACAAGCTTTCCAATGGTGGTGTGTATAATCCCATTCTCAAGCTGGATGGAGAAGCTGGAACCTTGCGGGAAGTTGCGGAAGTTTCCATTCCTGAAAAGGGCCGTTCCTACAAGCTGTTCACGACAGGTCGTGCCCTGCAGGTGTACAATGCCTACAATGTCCCGCAGTTCTTTGCCAGCAATGGCCTTGAATCGCCCTATGGCAATGCTCCTGGGCTGTGCCTCGAACCGCAGAATTATCCCAATGCGGTCAATATCCCGACCATGCCTTCTCCCATTCTGCGTCCCGGCGAAGTGTACTCCGAAAAGCAGTTCTTTGCCTTTACCTGGTGACCCTCCAGCTGGCGTTTCTCCTGCGCGGAACGTCGGTTTTAACGGACCGCATCCGAGGCGGTCATGATTCAGAGGGGCTTCGGCCCCCTCTTTTTTACATTCAGAAGAAAGGCCGCAGCTACCTCCCTTTGACTGTTGACCATAGGCAGAAAGAAAGACCGAGCTCTCCTGAGCTCGGTCTTTCTTTCTGCGGAGTGCTGCATATGGAATACGCTTCGGCCTGTCTGGAACCGCAGACAATTCATGGAACGATCACTAGCTGCACGAGATGGACTGAAAATACGATTTCATGGAAAGGATTAAGGCCGGAGGAATGTTCATACCGCATTCCTCAGGCCTTTTCCCTTGTGTGGCAATAACTCTATGGAATCATTTTCTGAAGCCTGATTGCTTCATTTCCTACTGATGCATGCCAGAGGTCATATACAGTGAAAGCTCTGGGACATAGGCTACAATGGCAAGCATGATGATCAGCGTGATGATGAATGGAATGGCCGCAACACTGAGGCGTTCAATACTGATTTTGGCAATACTTGAACCGATAAACAGGGTCATGCCCACAGGTGGGGTCTGTCCGGCTACGGCAAAGCTGACCAGCATGACAACACCAAAATGAACAGGGTCCACTCCCATGGCGCCGATAAGCGGCATAACCAGAGGCGTAACAATAAGGATGATGGCCACGGCTTCGAGGAACATGCCAAGAATGAGCAGGATAACAAGGATCAGAGCCATAAGGATGTACTTGTTGGTGGTAATGCCCATGAGGAAGGAAAGAACCGCATTGGACATGTTATAGTACATCATGATCTGACCAAGAGCAGTAGCCGCAGCAACCACAAGGAAGATGGCGGCGTTGACCTTGACAGTACTTTTAAGAATTTCAAGAAGCTTTCTGGCACTCATGGAACGCATGATAAAACATTCGGCTATGAGGGCATAGATAACGGCAATGGCACCTGCTTCCGTAGGTGTAGCCAGACCTCCATAGATTCCGCCCAGTACAATAATGGGAACCAGCAAGGCCCATTTTGCATCGTTCAGTGCCGTGAGTGTTTCTTTCAGAGTAGCACGCCTGCTTCCCTTGCCGAAGCCCTTGCGGCGGCAGATGCAGTAACTGAGGATCATGAGGGCAAGCGCGATAAGCAGACCGGGAACGACCGAAGCAATGAACAGATCACTGACGGATACGCCTGCCGTGGACCCATATACGATCAGCGGAATGCTCGGTGGTATCATGATACCCAGACAGCCGGATGTGGAGTTGACGGCTGCGGAAAACTCCCGTGAGTAGCCTTCTTCCTGCATGGCTGGAATCATGATGCCGCCTACTGCGGCGACCGTAGCGGCGGCAGACCCACTGAGTGCACCATAGAACAGACAGGTGAGTACTGTAATATGGGCCATACCACCGGGAATATGCCCTACAAGACAACGTGATACGGCCAGAAGAGAATTGGCCATGGTACCCTTTTGCATGATTTCACCCGCAAGGATGAAAAAAGGGACGGCCATGAGCGGGAACGAGTCCAGCGCTCCGAACATTTTTTGGGCAAGGAAAACTGCCGGCAGATCTCCAACCAGCATGCCTGCAAAGACAGCAAGACCGATGGCAACTCCGATCGGTACGGAAAGAATCAGCAAAACAACAAGTGTTCCAAAGGTGGTAACAAGAACTGGATCCATGCGTAACCCCTGTATGATATGGCAACAGATTTTTGTTGCCTGAACAACGTTGCAACGAAGGGAAAAGGGCAGATAGATGTTATCTGTCGGCCTTGTCTCTCCGTGGTCCTGTTAGAGAGATGCGGCGGCCTGATCCGGATCAAATGTTTCCGCGTTGTCACCACGAAGGATGTGAATGATACGAATGACGGCCTGAATACCCATCAGACCCATCCCAACCGGCATGGCCATCCAGATGATCCATGCAGGAATCTGCATGGCCGGTGTCAGCTGTTCTGACCAGCGGATATTTTCGATGGACTGCATGCTGGCATAGAGCATGATGAGGCAGAAAAGAAGACACATGAGACAGGCGAAGGCATGGATGAACTTGCGCAGACGTGGGCCTGCAAGACTCCGCAGGATAGTCATTTCCAGGTGACTGTCAGTCTTCATGGCGTAGCTACAGCCAAACATGACCGACCAGATGGAAAGGTAACGGGCGAGTTCTTCGGTCCAATCCAGGGAATTCTGAAGAACGTAGCGGCAGAACACCTGGATGGAAACAATGATGACAAGAATGGTTAGCGCAGTGACGCTGATGGCCATATCGACAGCATTAATGGTACGCCACAGAGAGAATGATTGCTTACTCATGGATCCTCCATGCAACCTGATACAATTTTATGGGGTCCGGTAAAGAGTACCTGCCCGGATAGCTTCAAGGTACGGGCAACTACATTTAGAGAACCGGCGATGTGAAGCAAGATGCAAAGTGAAAACGTGGTGTGTTTCCACGCCGCAGCATGTACTTTTGCATAAGTGAAGGAGAGGTTCAGGCCAGTGGAGGTGCAAGAGGGAGAGGAGGCCAATCCTTCATCTGCGAAGGAGGGATAAAAAAGATATCATCCTTATGGAGTGGAGAATCCATATCACAAGGATGGCAGGTGGAAAGATATAGGAGAACACAGGTGAGAGGAGGCAATCCGTCGCTTTGACGGTTTTTGCTGTTGTCCAGTCGTGGTGAAGCCCTGAGTTCCAGCAGAGGCTGGGGACCAAAATCAATGGAGAGAGTAGTGAGATGAATATCTGAGCCAGAATGGCAGGTTGGCGTAAACGGTATATCCTGGTACAGACCGCAGAACAGGATGGCGACAAAAAGAACGTACCATATCTTTTTATGAATGGCTTGGACAGAACTGCGGTACGTCATGCAAACCCCAAACGAAAGAAACCAAAAGGCGGAGCGTCGTGGGAAGGAGGGCTCCGCCATTGGCAGCAGAACGGTTCCGGGTGCAATGGAGGATGAACCCGGAACCGGAAAGCTCTAGTTCTTGCGGTAGAAGGCCCAGCCGCCGTCGGACTGACAGACAGGCATAATTTCCATTTTCAGAACATTCATATGAGCAGGCAGATTTACGGACCACCAGATGGCTTCAGCGATGTCCTGAGGGGTCAGAGGATCGGCACCAGCATAGAAGTTGTCGGCTACACTGGTATCGCCCTTGTAGCGAATATCCATGAATTCCGTGCGCAGCATGCCGGGTTCGATACTGGTCACACGAATGTTGGTGCCCAGCAGGTCAACCTTGAGGTTCCGGTTGAAGTGGTTCACGAAAGCCTTGCTTGCGGAATAGACGTTACCGCAACGGAAAGCGCGGGAGCCCGCAACGGAGCCGATATTGACAACATGTCCCTTATTCCGTTCGACCATTCCGGGGAGAATGGCACGAGTGCAGTAGAGCAGTCCCTTGATATTGGTATCGACCATGGCATCCCAGTCGTCCAGATCGGAGCTCTGGGCTGGATCGGAACCTACAGAAAGACCGGCGTTGTTGAGCAGCACGTCGATATCAGCAAATTTTGCGGGAAGATTAGAAAAGGCTTTTTCGACAGCTTCACGGCTTTGTACGTCAAAATTCAGAGGCAGGAAGCAGTCACCGAGTTCTGCAGCAAGCTTGTCCAGACGTTCCTTACGGCGACCTGTGCCGATAACTTGCCAACCTTCACGAGCAAAGCGACGAGCTGTTTCCAGACCAACGCCTGAAGTGACACCGGTGATGCAGATAGTACGGGCCATGGGATTCCTCCAGAAATGCATTGTTGAAGGGAGAGCGCATAAGAACTGCGCTTGTTTGCGCCTGTTTCTCAAATGAAAGCAAGAACAGTGCCAGCAAAGGGGCTGAGGGGCAATTAGTTCTATTTTAGACAATAAGGACCAGTTCTTTCTTGTGAAGATTTGCAATACCACATGCTCTGAACAAAAAACATGTTGCTGTGAAAGAGGTTGCAGCCTTATGGAGCGGATGAATGCTGAGTGGCCATCAGAATCCGGTGACAGAAAGTAGGACAACTACAATAAATTTATTTATATTTCAAATAATATCCTGATGTTATGAATATGGTTCCGAATGTGCTGATGGAAGGTATAAACATGAATCAGCAATGGTAGTGTCTTTTGCGCCGATTTGGCACGAAATGATATCATTCAAAATGAAAATTTCAAAATAAAACATTTCGCTTTGCGCAGCTTTCCCCTCAAGGCAGACAGCAGAAAGGGAAGGCAATCTGTCACAATGAGAAAAAATACATACGCCAGGGGACAATCGAGTGGGCAGGAAGGTCCCTGTCAGAAAGTAAGGAATGAGAAAGGGTCACCCGTTGGAGCGGGTGACCCTTTGGAGTGTCGTGGTACGATTAAGGGAGATTAATCCTTGTCTGCAAGGTGCTTGTACACCTCATAACGGTCTTCGGCATCCTTTTCGGCCTTGTCAAAGAGGCCTTGCGCCTTGTCCGGGAACTGCCGGAAGAGGGCAGAGTAACGGACTTCGGACTTGAGGAAGTCCTGGAAGCTTGCCTTTGGTGCCTTTGAGTCAAGAATAAAGGGATTTTTACCTTCTTCGCGCAGGCGGGGATCATGCCGATAGAGAGACCAGTAGCCTGCTTCCACGGCACGGCGAGCCTGTTCCTGACTATGACCAAGGCCTCCCTTGATTCCATGGTTCAGGCATGGAGAATAGGCAATGATCAGTGAAGGACCTGGATACGATTCAGCTTCCACAATGGCTTTCAGCGTCTGGGCCTGGCTGGCTCCCATGGCAATCTGTGCCACATACACGTTGCCATAGCTCATGGCCATGAGTCCAAGATCCTTTTTGCGTGTGGGCTTGCCACCGGCTGCAAACTGGGCAATGGCTCCGGTGGGTGTGGACTTTGAAGCCTGACCACCCGTATTGGAATACACTTCTGTATCAAAAACCAGTACGTTGACATCAGCGCCACTGGCCAGGACATGATCAAGTCCACCATAACCGATATCATAGGCCCAGCCGTCACCACCAAAGATCCAGTGGGAGCGTTTTACGAAGTAGTCGTGGTTATGGTATATTTTACGAAGCAGAGCATCTTCTTCCGTGGCAAGCTGCTCAGCCAGAGCCGTTTCCAGTCTGTCGGCACGGGCACGGGAGCCTTCACCTTCATCCCGATGGGCAAGCCAGTCAGTCATGGCTTCGGCCAGCGTCTCCGGTTGGCCCTTGGCGAGAGCCTCCCGGATCATTTCGGAAAGAGTTGCCCTGACCTGAGACACACCAAGCGACATACCGAAACCATATTCGGCACAGTCTTCAAACAGGGAGAATCCCCAGGCTGGGCCATGTCCGCGGGCATTCTTGGTATAGGAGACGGAAGGGGCTCCAGCTGCCCAGACGGTGGAACAGCCGGCAGCATTGGAGAGCATCATCCGGTCGCCAAAGAGCTGAGTGATAAGCTTGGCATAGGGTGTTTCTCCACAGCCGGCGCAGGCTCCGGAAAATTCGTTGAGCGGGCGCAGGAACTGGCTGGAGATGACGGTAAGAGGCTTGTCCTTGGGAAGGGGCTTGTAGCTGACATGAGATTCCGCATAGTCCCACAGCTCAGCGGCTTCTGGAAGCTGAGTTTCAAGCAGTTCCATTTCAAGAGCCTTGGCCGGACAACCGTTTACGCAGACACCGCAACCGGTGCAGTCAAGTACGGAGATAGCAAGATGGTATTCCATATCTGGCTGCCCCTTGGCCGGTTTGTGTGCAAGATTCGCGGGCGCATTGCGCAGCTCTTCTGCATCGAGCAGACGCGGACGAATGGCTGCGTGGGGGCAAGAGAAGGAACAACGGTTGCACTGAATGCAGGCATCTGCTTTCCAGCGGGGAACCATGACGGCTGCTCCCCGTTTTTCCCACGCGGAGACACCCACTGGCCATGTGCCATCTTCGATACCCGAAAAGGCACTCACAGGAAGATCATCACCTTCCTGACGGTTCATCACGTCAATAACATTTTGAATAAATGCCGGGCGATTGGAAGCCTTTTGCGGTTCGTCTTCCGCATTGGCCCAGTCGGCTGGAACATCTACGGCATGAACATGTTCGATACCCTGTCTGATGGCCTCGAAATTCATGTCAATGACAGTCTGCCCCTGCTTCCCGTAGGATTTGACTACGGCGTCACGCAGATATTTTTCTGCATCTTCAATGGGAATAATGCCAGTCAGTCTGAAGAATGCCGACTGCATGATCATGTTGATACGCCCGCCGATACCAATGTTGCGAGCGATATCGACCGCATTGATGGTGTAGAAATGAATCTGCTTGCGG
>CAMLXE010000078.1 GCA_946490455.1 uncultured Desulfovibrio sp.
TTATTGCAGTATAAAAGAAAAGATAGAGATCGAACATCAAGCAAAAATTGCTGGTGTTAGTGTTTCGGAATATCTGAGAAACATCGGTCTCGGTTTTTCGGTAAAAAGCCGTGTGGATCAGCAGGCGGTAAAGGAAATGCTGAAAACGCGGGCAGACATGGCAAGGGCGGGGGGACTGCTCAAGATGATCTTAAAAAATGACGAGAGACTCATCGGACATACCGGAGAGCAAATTAAGAAAAAGACCGTAGAAATGCTGGATGAAATCGAAGTTAATATATCAAAACTGACATATATCTGTGAACATTTATTGAGAAATAACGTATGATAGCCCGCCGTATTCCTATGCGTAACGCATCCAAAAGCCGAGTCGTTAGGTTGGCGAAGTACCTAGAGGACAAGAAGAGCAGTTCTCGTGTCCAAGACGTGACGATAACGGGATGCTACAGCCCGGACGTAGAGGGTGCGGCCTTGGAGATGATGGCCGTACAGGCGGAAAACAGGCAGGCAAAGAGCGATAAAACATATCACCTTATCATCAGTTTTCGTGAGGGAGAGCGCCCGAACCGTGACACGATTGCCGCTATTGAAAATCGTTTTTGTGAGAATCTTGGATATGGCGAGCATCAGCGGATTTCCGTTTTGCACGGTGATACGGAAAACCTCCATCTGCATGTTGCTATCAACAAGATCCATCCAGAAACATTAAGGATTCATGAACCATACTACGACTATAAGACGCTGGCCAGAACATGCTCACAGCTTGAAAAGGAGTATGGACTTGCGGTTGACAACCATACTTCTCGAAACAGAGGGCGGCAAAGTGTGGCGACAAGCATGGAGAGAGCCGGAGGCTTAGAATCCCTAACTGGATGGATACAACGTAATTGCTTGTCCGAGTTGAAGAACGCAAAAAATTGGAAAGAATTTCACCAAGTATGTCACAAAAACGGGATCTCTTTGCGCGAACGAGGGAATGGTTTTGTTTTTGTTTCCGATAAAATCCATGTAAAGGCCAGTTCTGTAGATAGAGAATTGTCCAAGAAAAATCTTGAAATGAAATTGGGTTTTTTCAAAAAAAACTACGAAAAAATTATCATGCCATCCAAGGTATATCGAAAGAAGCCTTTGTTCTTGGGGTATGAAAAATTGTGGCACTCATACCAGGATGAGCAGGCGAAATCTTCCAAGATACTATTACATGAGGACAGACCTACATTTGACAGCGCCGTCAATGATTTCAAGTTACGAAATCTTCTGATCCGGCAGATGACGAGTGGACGAATAAATAAAATGATCCTTTATCATTTGAGCAAAAAAAAGCTCCATCAGCAGGTGCGGAAGGATCAGTGGATGGACTGGTTACGCGAAACAGCCAAGGAGAAAACACATCCTCTATCAGGTGAGGCTCTTACCTATTTGAGATCAGGCAAAACTTCGGGGCAAGAGAACAGCTATATTTCCGGTGAGTTGAAGATTCCGTTTGAGACTCCAGAAGTCGTTACGCGTAAAGGAACACGTATTTTTACAGGAAGTATTCGAGAACACGACGGTCGAATCCTTATACCAAAAGATCCAACCTTACAGGATATTCGGTCACTGAAGGATTTTTCAGCAAAGCACTTTGGAAGGATTACCGTGCATGGTGACATGAAGTTGAAAGAGCTTTTGGAGGTTGCTGAACGCTCACCACAAACTATCTCGAAAAATCAGTCGAAGGCACGTGACAGGGATACCGGTATGGAATTTTAAGAGGGTCAGATGAAGAAAAGGAATGCTGAACCTGCGGTTATGCAGGAACAAAATAGAGGAAGCTGGAAGTACAGAGTATTCGTCCTTATTTCCTGCCTTGCCGGTATGAGCATAGCAACGCAGGTATTTGCCTATCAGTATGGCTACGGTGAATTTCTTGGACCCCATGTCAACGGATTTTATCCTCCATGGAATATACTCGTTTGGGGTGTGATGGCCTACGAATCGGCGCCAGGTATGTTTATTGGTGCAGGATCGATTGGTTTGCTGACCACAGGTCTACTTTTGCTCATGGGGCTTTTTGCCAAGATGCTTGCCGCAAATACAGGACAACAGAATCCATATCTCCACGGTTCGGCACGCTGGGCAGAAGAAGAGGAAGTGAAACAGGCAGGGCTAATGAATGACTCAGGAGTATTTGTTGGAGGCTGGAGGGGCAAAAGAGGCAAGCAATATTTGAGACATGACGGCAACCAGCATGTTCTATGTTTTGCGCCTACCCGTTCGGGCAAAGGTGTCTGTCTTGTCATTCCTACCTTGCTCACATGGATGAAAAGTTGTGTCGTGACCGACATGAAGGGAGAACTCTGGGCTCTAACTGCTGGATGGCGACAAAAATATGCTGGCCAGAAGGTGTTGCGTTTTGAACCTGCTTCACCTGATTCAGTCAGGTGGAATCCTTTGGACGAAATCAGGATCAAGACGAAGTATGAAACAGGAGACATACAGAATCTGGCCACCCTACTTGCCGATCCGAATGGCAGAGGATTAGACGGATCTGATGCTTCAGCACACTTTTTGAATCTTTGTCGCTCGCTGCTGACAGGTCTCATTACCCATGTATTGTATTTAAGAGAAGAAGATCCAAGCGTTGATGCTTCTCTTGGTGCTGTTGATGCTCTTTTGTCTACTCCAGAGTCAAAACTGCTCGAAGACGATTTCTGGATGAATATGCAAAAGCACAAACACAGAAGAAACGAAACTACTGGCGAAATGGAACCACATCCACTTGTGGCCAAATGTGCCCAAGACATCATCAATACACCGACGAAAGAACGCGGTTCTGTCCTCAGCACAACACGTAACACGGTAGCCCTATATCGGGATGAGATTCTCAATAGAAATACATCGGTTTCCGAGTTTTCTATCAGTGATCTGATGAATTACGACACACCAGTTACTCTCTACATCATTACTGAAGAGACAGACAAGGAACGCGTCAAGCCGCTTTTTCGTCTCCTGTTGGCCATGATTTGTCGCAAGCTGGCATCCGGAATGATCTATGAGAAAGTTGGTGAATCGCGTCGTGCGAGGTCTCCGAACAAACATAAACTGCTCATGCTCATCGACGAGTTTCCAAGTTTTGGAAAGCTTGAAGTCATCCAGAAGTCACTGGCCTTTTTGGCAGGGTACGGCATCAGATTCTACCTGATTGCTCAGGACTTGGCGCAGCTTAGGAGTCGTGAAGAGGGATACGGGGAGAATGAAGCCATTACGTCAAACTGCCATATCCAAGTGGCGTTCACTCCTCAGAAGCCCGAAACGGCCAAATATCTCTCACAGCTCACAGGTCAGACAACAATATCTTATGCGGAAATATCAATGAGTGGCAGCAGACTGAGTATGTTCCAATCCAACATGACAAAGACTTTCAGAGACGTATCGCGTCCCTTGATGACCGAGGACGAGTGTCTGCGGATGCGTGGGCCTAAAATGAAAGGCGATCTGATGGTTGAGGGAGGCGATATGCTACTTTTCTACGCAGGTATTCCCGCAATCCGGGGTGTCCAAATGCCGTATTTTCTTGATCCTGTATTCCAGAAAAGATCCTGTGTTGATCCGCCTGTGCATACAGACATCACAAGGACCAAGAAAGAAGAACGGATTCATAATATTATAGAGGTTTCAGATGGCGAACCTTCCTTTACTCTCTAGCTACGCAATTCTGCTTCTTGTTCTCGCTCAAATCTTGGCCAGCTTTTTTGTTGTGAATACAACGAAGAGCTTTCCTCTTGGAATTTATATGAAGACCCATGGAAAAGTGCATCAAGGAGATTTGGTCCTAGTTTGTCCAGAAGATAATGAAGTGAACAGGTATGGCCGTTCACACGGGTTCATTTCTTATGGCGTTTGTCCCAACCGGTACGGGTACCTGATCAAACGAGTTGTGGGAATGGACGGAGATTGCGTCGTTTTCTCCGATGAAGATGTTCAGGTAAACGGTCAGTTTTTGAAGAATAGTGCAAGGCAGAAGACCATCCCCGTCCGTATAGATGGAAGAGTTGAACTGCATAATGAGGTTCTGCTCATGTCCGAACATCCGCTTTCGTTTGATAGCCGGTATTTCGGACCTGTCAGTGCCGAAGCAATATGTACGCCTTTGAAACCCCTTATCACATGGGAGTAGTTATGGCCAAGTTAGAAGATCACTACACGCGAGTGGCCGAACAACTGATCGAGAAGCTGAAGGAGGGCACGGCACCATGGCAACAGCCCTGGGATGCCGGTGGATACGGCTCACGTCCCATGAATCCGACGACGGGCAAGCCATATCGCGGTGGCAACATGGTGTATCTCATGATGCGGGGCTACGGAGACCCCCGATGGATGACATACCGTCAGGCGGAATCCGTTGGAGCGCAGGTCAGGAAGGGCGAAAAGGGGACGCCAATCATTTACTGGAAGTTCGAAGAGGAGCGAACGGTCCATGGCGAAGACGGCAAGCCAGTCAGGGATGCAGACGGAAATACGGTCAAGGAAAAGGTACTGTTGGAGCGCCCACGTGGTTTCGTCAGCTATGTGTTCAACGCGGAACAGATTGAAGGATTGGAGCCTCTGATCATACCCGAGAAGCCGCAGGGATGGGCGGATGTGGCCAGAGCGGAGAAGCTCCTTGAAGCTTCCGGAGCGAAGATCGTCAACCGGAATCAGGCCAGCGCGTTCTACAGGCTGGGAGAGGATGCTATCTATTTGCCGTTGAAGGAACAGTTTTCGGATGAAAAAGGCTACTACTCGACAGCCCTGCACGAGCTTGGTCACTGGACCGGACACGAGACCAGGCTGAACAGAGAGTTCGGGCCGTTCGGGAGTATCTCCTATGCGAAGGAAGAGCTGCGGGCTGAGATCGGCAGCATGATGCTTTCTGCCGAGTTGGGAGGTATTGGGGTGAGTGTCGACTCCCATGCCGCGTATGTCCAGAGCTGGATCAAGCTGCTTCAGGATGATCCACGTGAAATCTTCAGAGCGGCGGCTGATGCTGAAAAAATTTGTGATTTCATCATGAATTTCGAGTTGACACAGGAACAGCGTCTGGAAAGGCAGACAGAACAGGAATCCTCTGCCGGTGCTACGCCGTTTATAGACGACAACGCGCAAGAATCTCCGGAGAAAATTCAGGAACGGATATATCTGAATGTTTCGTACAGAGAAAAGGATGCGGCCAGCGCCCTTGGTTCAAAGTGGGACCGGAAAGAGAAAAGTTGGTATATCCCCGAGGGAATGGACGTAGAGCCGTTTGAAAAATGGCTCAGGAGAGATGAATCCATGCAGGAACGGAAGGTGCAGGATCCTGTGACGGCGGAACGTATTTACCTTGCTGTAGCGTATCAGGATCACTTGGCGGCGAAAAAGGCCGGTGCGGAATGGGACAAGAATGCCCGCAGTTGGTATGTTGGCCCAAAGGGTGACATGGAAAAGCTGAAGAGATGGCTTCCGGAAAACGTCAAATCCCAGCAAAGGCCTCCTCTGTCTCCACGAGAAGAATTTGGCGAAACATTGCGGAGTGTTGGATGCGTCGTCGAAGGGGAACATCCGGTCATGGATGGCAAGTCACATCGTATCCGAGTAGAAGGAGATCGCGAGGGAGTACGGTCAGGATTCTACGTTGGCCACATGGATGGCCGGCCAGCAGGCTATGCCAAAAATAACCGGACGGGCGAGGAAATCCGCTGGAAGTCGCAGGGAGCCTTCCTGAGTACCCAAGATCGGGCAGCGTTCAAGGCGACATGCGAGCGCAAACAAGCTGAACGGGCAGCAGCACAGTTGCAGGAGCATGAGAACACAGCACAGCGAGTGGCGCACCAGCTGCGTGGGATGCGAGAGATGGTCACGCCCTACCTGGAAAAGAAGGGGCTGGGAGCCAGAAAGGGCGTTTTTCTGGCAGAGGATGGGAAGACCACCTGCATTCCGGCGTTTGATGTCGATGGGAAGCTCTGGACCATGCAATACATCCAAGAAGACGGGACGAAGCGGTTTGCCAAAAACGGGAAAAAGGAAGGGTGCTTTGCGGTGGCTGGAGGAAACATAGATTCTCTACGCAACGCTCCGGCCATAGTCATTGCTGAAGGCTATGCGACGGCGGGAAGCATCTCTGACGGCATTGCCGCCCCGGTCGTGGCCGCGTTCGATTCAGGGAATTTGATGGCTGTTGCGAAGGCACTGCACGACAAGTATCCTGATAAGGCGATGGTCATCGCAGGTGATGATGATCAGCATCTTTTGGATAATCCCAGGGTGCGCCGGAATGTTGGACGGGAGAAGGCTGAAATGGTAGCCGAGACCGTGGGCGGCAAGGCCGTCTTTCCCATTTTTGCGCCCGGAGAAAGGGAAAAGGATTCTGCGGGGTTCACGGATTTCAATGATCTTAGTACGAAAAGCAAGTTAGGTATGGCGGCGGTTGAGCGGCAGTTGAAACCTGCAATAGAGAAGGCGATCTCGGAAAAATTGGAGCAATTGGAAAAAAACAGACAACAGGAGCGTTCACGGGAATCCCGCTCCGAAGGAATGGAACGATGATGGAAGAAATTGGAGTGACACAGGAACAAGCGGAAAAGTGGATCAATGAACATTATCAACGGCCAGACGATGAAACAGTAGCGCGGGAAATCCTAGATGCCAAGTGTGCTGAAATGGAGGTACCCGGCCATTTGGTTGAATTTGATCCAGACGAGGCTGAAGCTTGTGGAGCCTTTGTTGAGGATGCACTTGACGAGGAAGAAGCTTTAGAGGCCGCTCTGGATCAGGAAGTCTAGTAAAGGAGAGGGGGTGCTGCGGCATCCCCTCTTGTTTTGCTTCAATTATTTCTTGCCTGCAAAGCTCTATAGACCCATTGACGATTTCGTCCATACTTCCGCGCTATGGCTGCAATGGGAACTCCCATTGCTTTGAGCTGACAGACATCCTTCCTGATTTCTTCTGTGACCGTACTCGGTCGTCCTTTGTATTTGCCAGCTGCCTTTGCCATGGCAATACCTTCGCGCTGCCGTTCCCTAATCAAACTGCGCTCAAATTCGGCGATTGCTCCCAAAATCGTCAACATCAAATGGGAAATCGACGCTTCACTTCCCTGTTTTGGACTGAAGATCAGGTTTTCCTTGTGAAAATGAACAGTGATGCCCTGTTCTGTAAGGCTACGGACAGTTGAAAGCAGATCCTCTACATTTCTGGCCAGTCGATCCAGTGAATGAACATGGAGTGTGTCATCCTCGCGCAAGTAGTTAAGACAGGCCAAGAACTGCGGACGTTGTGTATCTTTGCCGGAACACTTGTCCTCAAATACTTTGTCCAAGGGTATACCCTGAAGTTGTCTCGTCGAGTTTTGATCCAGTGAGCTAACTCTTAGATAGCCCACCTGTTTACCGTTGGACATTGAACCTCCTGAAACTGTCCGTTTGGATTAAGATCTCTTATCAAGAGTGTAACAAAAATAGATTTTATATTTTAATAGTACAGCCTGGGGTAAGGAAAAGCAATGTTGAAAAAGTGTCCCCTTGGGTACACTTATCCGGACAGATAAGGAAAGGGTTGCGCGTATACGCGCAACTTCCGTGCCGTCACTCCCTCCACTTCCGCACTCCTTGTGCAGCTGCGAACGCCCGGTGAA
>CAMLXE010000079.1 GCA_946490455.1 uncultured Desulfovibrio sp.
TGGGATCTTTCCATCGTACAATTCAAGACGTTGTGATTTAATAATAATTCTCTGCAACAATGAAAGACAGTGCCTCACACTTTGTGGACTAAGATGTTGTAGTGAATTTCTAAATTCAATAACTCGCATTGTATTTATTGATTCAAGAGGTATATCGCCATAGAAATTCTCAATATACTTCCATCGATATCTATCTGTATCGATACTATGTTTTGTTCCCATTCCGATTCTTGAAGTTCTATAAATTTCCCATGCCTTGAAAAGTGTAATCATATTCCCTCCGTTATGGGTATATATGTATTTTCAAGACTCATTTACTGTTTGAAAAAAACTAGTACAAGAGCATTTGAAATTTTATTCAAAAATACAGAACTAGTCATATGTTATATACATAAACCAAGCTGTCGGCTTCTCAAGCCACGGACATTAAGGCTAAAGGAAGTTACCAGTTCGGTTTTGAAGGAGTACAAAGCTCCTTTACCGATCCCGACAATAACGACCGTTTTAAGGCTCATCAGCGTTTCCGTACCCAGATTGATCTGATCGCTTCTGAAAATCTGAAGGGCGTTCTTTTCTTCGAAATCGGTAAGACCCTTTGGGGTAATGGTGACAGCAGTACTGCCGCTAGTGGTGCTGGTGGCGCTTATGGTACCGATGGTGTGAACGTCAAGACCCGTTATGCCTATGTTGACTGGGTTATCCCCCAGACTGACGTTCAGGTCCGCATGGGTCTCCAGCCCTTCGCTCTGCCCGGCTTCGTAGCCAACTCCCCCATCCTCGGTACGCCTGCTGATGGCGCCGGTATCACTGTGTCCGCTCAGTTCACCGAAAACGTGGGCGCCAGCCTCTTCTGGATGCGTGCTACCAATCAGGAAGACAAGACCAACAATTACGAACATGATATCGTCGATATCGTGGGCTTGACCGTTCCTGTTACCTTTGATGGTGTGAAGGTAACTCCTTGGGCTATGGGCGCCTTTGTTGGCAAAGACAGTCTGGATACCACCAATGGAGACCAGAATCGTATAGCTTCCGGTCTGCTTCCTGCGTGGAGCGTTGCTGGCAACGTTGCGCCTCTGACAGGTTCTGATGATGACAACGGTAACGTCTGGTGGGTTGGCTTCACTGGTGAACTGACCATGTTCGATCCTATCCGCTTTGCTTGGGATGCCGGTTACGGTTCTGCTGACATGGGTTCTGTTGGTGGTTATGACCCCGAACGTTCCGGTTGGTATGTGGCTGCTCTCGCCCAGTACAAGATGGACTTTGTGACCCCCGGCCTGATGGTCTTCTACGCATCCGGTGATGACGACAATCCATTTGACGGCTCTGAACAGATTCCTACCATCGACGCCAGCTGGAACGCCGGTAGCTTCGGTTGGGATGGTAGCGTGTACGGCGCTTCCACCATCTGCGCTCTTGGCGATACCATTGCCGGTCTGTGG
Organism: uncultured Desulfovibrio sp.; assembly: GCA_946490455.1. GTDB lineage: Bacteria > Desulfobacterota > Desulfovibrionia > Desulfovibrionales > Desulfovibrionaceae > Bilophila. The sequence goes on from CAMLXE010000079.1 coordinate 1,446, forward strand.
GGCGTTCAGCTGCGCTTCGACGACATCTCCTACATGGAAGATCTGAAGCACAAACTCCGCTTCGCCTACTACACCGGTACCAACGATAGCGAACTGGTGAAGAAATACGGTGCCACGGTCGGTCTGAATGCTGCTCCCGGCAAGACCGGTCAGGGTCTCTACCTGACCGATAAGGACCATGCCTTCGAAGTCAACTTCGATACCGACTACAACATCTATGATAACCTGATCCTCACCGTGGAACTGGGTTACATCAACCTGGATATCGATTCCGACGTGTGGAACAAGAGCAGCCTTGAAGAAAATGGCTATAAGGCTGCTGCCATCCTGACCTACAACTTCTAGTTCAGGACAGCTCAAGCTGTAAGCTGCGGGGAAGGGACTTCGGTTCCTTCCCCTTTTTTGTTATTGGGCACACGACGATCTTTCAAGCGAGATAGACAGGATGAGACAGCCCACCACAAAAGACTGTTCACTGAGGCACGCGCTTATCCTGATCCCTCTTTTGCTCAGTGTTTCAACTATGTTTCCACCCCTAAAAAACAATTCTGTCTATTCTCTTAACAGCGCACCGATAACTTTTAGCCTTGGTTCCAGTTGTCAAAAAATAAAAAATGCCATTAACCCAACAGAGTTAACAGATAATAAGCGATTATAGATCCTCGGTGCATACGTATCATCCAAACGACTCAACCAAGGTCTTTTTCTTTATTCAACGTGGTGTTTCTGAAAAACAAACTCACCGGTATTCGTCACTAGACTTGTGGTTCCAGGCCTCTCTCTTGACGGAATTCGCCAAGTACGCAACAACAACAGAAACATTATTCTGCATCATAGAAGGATACCATATGGGCTTTTTTTCTTCTCTCAAACGACTGTGGCGATCCGACAAATCTGATGAAAGTGCAGAACACTCCGCTGCTTCTGCCTCTGCTTTGCCTGCTTCCGAAGAAAATGCTTCTGAAGGAGCAACGTCCATAGATACTCCTCCCATCGGCAATTCTGCTCCAGCCACAAATACGGTATCTGATCAACCGGAGCCATCTTCTGAAAAGAAATTGCCCACTGCAGATATAGCCGATTCTCCCTCTGAATCTCATGCCTTACCTACCTTCTCTGCTTCTGCGGGCTGGCAGGAGCCGTTACTTGTTTCCTTACGCGAGGCCGAACCACGTCTGTCTGTCTGGCTTTCTCTTGCTCTGGAAGGCCTTGGTCCTGATGCACGCACAGGTGACGCTCTATGGGAGCGCATTCGCTTTCTGCTTATAGCCCTGGGGGCACCAAAGGATGAGGCAGAAAACTTTGTCCGGGATTTTGCAGCCTGGGCTGAACGTATGGAATATGAGGAAGTAGCCGACTTCCGCTCAGAATTACAGTATCGCCTTGCCCTGGCGCTCGAACTGGAAGATGAAGAAGATGAACGTAACCGCCTCTTCCTGAAACTCAATGAGGGGCTGGCCCGCACCCGTGAACATTTGGGAAAGGGACTGACTGCACTCTTCTCCAGTCATGGAGACCTGAATGAAGATTTCTGGGAAGAACTCGAGGAACTCTTCATCATGGCGGATATGGGTGTTGAAGCCGCTACGGGGCTGTGCAAACGCCTGCGTGAACGGGCCAGAGCAGCCTCAGCCAGAACACCTGAAGAACTTCGGCCACTGCTTGCAACCGAACTGGAAGCAATCTTCCGCATTCCTCGTCGTGTAGTTGCGGTCAACCCACCGGAAGTTGTGCTGGTAATTGGGGTCAACGGCGTAGGCAAGACCACGACCATCGCCAAACTTGCCTATCGCGCCCATATGCAGGGCAAAAAAGTTCTGCTTGCCGCAGCGGACACGTTCCGGGCTGCCGCAGTGGAACAGCTTGGTATCTGGGCCAAGCGGACAGGATCCGGCTTTCATTCCAAGGGCCAGAATGCTGATCCGGCAGCTGTTGCCTGGGAAAGTATGGATATCGCCATCAAGGGACATTACGACATTATCTTTATTGATACTGCGGGGCGGCTGCACACCAAGAGCAATCTTATGGATGAACTGACAAAAATTCGTGATGTCATTGCCCGCAAACATCCCGGAGCACCGCACCGGAGCATTCTGGTAGTTGATGCAACCACGGGTCAGAATGCGTTGCAGCAGACAAAGATTTTCAAGGATGCCGCCGGAATTGATGAAATCATCCTGACCAAACTCGATGGGACTGCCAAGGGTGGGGTAGCTGTGGCCATTGCCATGCAGTATGGTCTCCCCATTACCTATGTTGGACTGGGGGAAAAGATGGAAGATCTTCGTCCCTTCAATGGTGATGACTTCGCGAAAGCGCTGCTTGGACAGGACTGACTCCGTCTCCTGCGGATAAGCGTATTGCGTCTGAGCTGTTGGTGCTCTCAGGAAACAGAGCCGGGTAGCTCAATATCATCAAAAGCCATGACAAATGCTCAGGACACCCCCTTACCTGGCAAGAACAGAGGGGTATGCCATTTCCCTGATGCCATGCCTCCAGTCAAGACAGGCTGACGATAAGAAGAAAGCAGGTACGGCGGAACTGTTATGCCGTACCTGCATACCCAGCAGAGAATCATTTTTGAAGGCAGAAAAGATACTGCCTCAGCCCCTGAACATATTGATGGTAAAAACGAGTGGCTCCCATAAAACACTACACAGCTCACGAGGAGTGCGGCATGTATGATCTGGAATCGATTGAAAATCTTGTAGATATGGCTGCCGGTCGCAAGCCGGCTGATCTGCTGATCTGCAACGCGCGTGTAGTGGACGTATTCAGCGGCAAAATTATTGAAACACCTGTCAGCGTGGGCGATGGAAAGATTCTGGGATTTGCCCATACCGAGGCCCGCAGAACAATCGATGCTGAAGGAAGATACTTGCTGCCTGGCCTGATTGATGCCCACATTCATATCGAATCAAGCATGGCCAGTCCGACTCGTTTTGCCGAGCTTGTACTCCCTCACGGGACTACCTCTGTCATTGCCGACCCACACGAGATTGCCAATGTCCACGGCATGGATGGAATTCGCTATATTCTTGAAAACGGACGGCATCTGCCATTGAACATCTATATTTCCCTGCCATCCTGTGTCCCTGCCACTCCCTTTGAAGACTCAGGTGCGACTCTGAGTGCAGAAGATCTGGAAGAACTCATTGATGATCCCCATGTCAGCGGTATTGGTGAAGTCATGAATTTTCCCGGCGTGGTTGCTGCGGATTATGATGTACTGGCCAAGGTACAACTGGGTATCAGCCACGGGAAAACCGTCGACGGACACGCCCCCGGGCTCCTGGGAAAAGACCTGGATGCCTATATTGTCACCGGAATCACCACTACGCATGAATGCTCCACTCTGGAAGAAATGGAAGCCAATCTTCAGCGTGGTTCCTATGTGCTGATCCGAGAAGGTTCTGCTGCCAAAAACCTTGCTGCCCTGCTCCCAGGGGTGACGGCCGCCAATGCCCGTCGCTGTGCTTTCTGCTGTGACGACCGCCACACGGAAGACATTGTCCGTGAAGGGCATATGGACAACCATCTTCGTCTGGCCGTGTCTCTGGGTATGGATCCGGTTCAGGCCATCACCTTATGTACATTGAACGCTGCGGAATGTTTCGGCCTCAAGAATAAGGGAGCTATCGCACCTGGCCGGGATGCTGACTTTCTGCTTGTGGATGACTTACGGGATTTTCGTGTTCATAGCGTCTATGCTGCCGGCAAGATGGTGGCGAAAGACGGGCAGATGACCATACAGATGGCCGAAGCCAACGCGGCAACGCCAGCCCATTCTGTCCATATTGCGCCTCTCACAGAAACAACCCTCGACATGCCCATCTCTACCGGCAAGGCTCGAGTTATCCTTATTCAGCCCCACTCTCTGCTCACACCGCAGGTCATTCGTTCTGTACATACCGATAAAGCGGGACTCTTCCAGTGCGCTCTGAATCCGGGTCTGACCAAACTTGCCGTTATTGAACGGCACAAGGCCAGCGGGAAAATTGGTCTTGGTCTGCTTGAAGGCTACAACCTGACCGGAGGAGCCATTGGTACCACTATTGCCCACGATTCGCATAACATCGTGGTGGCTGGTGACAGTGATGATGCCATCCGTACTGTTGTTAATGAGCTGAAACGCATTGACGGCGGTGTAGCCATGCTGGCAGGAGGAAAACTCTACAGTCTTTCCCTGCCCATAGCCGGCCTGCTCTCCAACGAAGATCCACAAAAGGTAGCTTCAACTCTTGGTGACATGCTGCATGTAGCGCACCGGACACTCCGCATTCCCGAGACGGTGGAACCCTTTATGACGCTGAGTTTCATGGCGCTGCCCGTCATTCCTGAACTGAAGCTCACGGCACGAGGACTTTTCAATGTGAATGAGTTTTCCTTTGTGGATCTGGCTGTTGAAGAATGAAACCATCTTCTTTCACACGAAAAACAGTCCAAACTGGACACATGGGAAACGATACCAGTCAATGAAACGGTGTTATTTCAAACAGACAGGCATTCTGTTTTCAGACTCAACCAGACATTGTGTTTATTACCTATTGCTACCAATGTATTTGAACCTCAGTTGACCGAATCATACAGATCGTGCCGAATCAGGCCGTAAGGCCATGATTACAGTCCGGACGTAATCTTTTCCAGTAACCTGCAATCATAGAATCCCTTTCAAAAGGATCACTTCATGCCCAGACTTTTACCCGGAACCAGTCCTGAAACATGTCTCTATGCGCTTACCGATGACAATCTGTCTCTGGGACGTCCTGTCCTCGAGGTTGCCCAGGCTCTTCTCGATTCAGGTATCAAGATTCTGCAATATAGAGAAAAAGACAAGAAAGCTGGCCTGATGCTCAAAGAATGTCTTGCACTGCGCGAGATGACCCGGGCTGCCGGAGCCTGTTTTATCGTGAACGATCATGTGGATATTGCCATTCTCTGCGAAGCGGACGGCGTTCATGTGGGGCAGGATGACCTTCCTGTACCGGCTGTGCGGCGTCTGGTGGGGCCAGACATGATTATCGGCCTGTCCACCCATTCCCCGGAACAGGCAAAAGCAGCTATTGCCGCTGGTGCAGACTATATCGGCGTTGGCCCCATTTATGCCACCAAGACCAAAAAAGACGTTTGCGCTCCCGTAACTCTTGACTATCTGGACTGGGTTGTCGCCAACATTCAGCTGCCCTTTGTGGCCATTGGCGGAATCAAACGGCACAATATCGGCGAAGTGACCCGCCATGGGGCACGCTGTTGTGCCCTGGTTTCCGAGCTGGTTGGAGCACCAGACATTCAGGCCAGAGTTGCAGAAGTTCGCAAGGCCATGTGCTAGACCTTAAGGAGCCATGCAGACACAATTTCCAGTCTGCACGGCTCCATTTGTATGCGCGACGGAGTCGATACTGGCCGTCTTCTCCGCAAATCGAGATCAAACCTGCAACGGCAGGGCCATATTGGAAATTACGCCACGCGGAACGCCTGAATATGGGCAGTCAGGTCTGTTCGCTCTGTTTGCCGTTATTTCTATCAGACAACGGCTTCCGGCACGGTATCTCCCCAACCTTGACCTTCCGCAAAACCGGCTTTATTTTAAGGTACTCCTATCCCCACGCCAGTCTCTGGCTGGGATATGCAAAGGACCTTTCTGATGAACAAATACCGCTTTGCCCCGCTGCTGACAGCCTGCGCCCTGTGCATGCTGCTCATGCCTCAAGCCACAGGGGCGGCCGGGCAAGATGATACTCGTGGCAAAGAAAAGGATACGGCAGTCTGGGGAGAGATGCCAGCTGGAGCCCGAACCGCCTACATTGGTATCCATGGAGGAACGGTACCTGTCAGTCTGCTGACGGCGGGCGATGGTTCTCCCATGATTGCGCAGGTCGGCCTTACCGGAAGCGACTTCCTGAACTTTCTGCGTTCCAAAGGCCGACTGGAAGAGGAACTCACACTTTCCGATGCCCCAGTTCCGGTGACAGACGCTTCTGAAGAACTGCCTATGCCCAAAATACAACCCTCTATGACCGAAGAGGCCTTATCCACCATTTCCGAACAGAAATCTGTCGTCCTGCCTGCAGATAACGCGACCCTATCCGGCTCAATGCCGGTTTCTCCCTCCGAAAACGCCACCCGGTCCGCGGAAATGGCTTCGGCTTCTCCTGCG
>CAMLXE010000080.1 GCA_946490455.1 uncultured Desulfovibrio sp.
TCCCATGTCCGTTCTCCCGTATGAATGGCCAGCCCAAGAGCCGTGGGCAGTCTGTACGGTGGCAGCTCCATGACAAACGGCGTCGACGGGCCACGAATGATGGTCGAACGAAGAAGCCTCGCAGTCAGAAGCGCCACTACCCAGCCGGTCAGGGTCAGCCCGAACATGACGACAGCCTCATGCTGTGGGAAGAATACACCTGCAAAAAGGATAAAGACCGGCAGCTTGGCTCCACAGGCCATAAACGGAACCGTGAGGAGCGTAGCCATCTTTTCACGCTGACTGCGCAGGGTTCTGGCAGCCATGACTCCGGGAACGGCACAGCCTCCGGCAATACCGCCACCCACGATAAAGGGCATGACAGAACAGCCATGCAGACCGAACACGCGGAAAATTCGGTCAAGCATATAGGCCATGCGCGCCATGTAACCAGTATCTTCAAGGAAAGAAATCTGAAGGAAAATAAGCATGATAAGTGGGACAAAGCTCATCACGCCTCCAACGCCGTCAATAATGCCTGACAGCACCAGCGATTTGAGCGCGCCTTCAGGAAGCAGAGAGTCCGCTACGTCACGCAGCCACGAAAAGCCGGCCTCAACCCAGTCCATGGGAATCTGACCTATGGAAAAGGTAATTGTATACAGGAGATAGAGTACTCCAAGCATAATGACCGGACCCAACAGAGGATGAGTCAGGATATGATCCATGCGATCGGAAAGCTGGAGGCGTTCCTGCATATCTCGCCGTCTGACCAGCACGCCGTCCCGAAGCAACGATGAAATATAGCCGTAGCGATAATCCGCGATTACAGCCTCAGGCCAGGAATCAAGTGTACTTTTGAGATGTTCCGTCACTTCGCCGACCTGTGCCTCAAGACGGTCTGTCAGTTCAGGAGCAACCTCACGGCATCGATTCAGGATTTCCTCGTCCAGCTCAAGGAGCTTCAGAGCAACCCACCGAGCCGGATAGGCCTCGGAAAGCAGTCCGGCCTCGGCAATTTCCGCTTCCATCCGGGCAAGAACCGGATCCAGATCAGGTCCATAGGAAATCTGCAACGGTTCCCAGGGATGCCCTCGGCGGGCCTCGGCATAGCGTATGGTCATCTGCAAAAGTTCATGCAGTCCTTCTCCGGTACGCGCCACAGTTGCCGCAACGGGCAAACGCATACGCTGAGACAGACGCTCAAGATCTATCGTCATGCCCCGGCTCTGAGCTTCGTCCATCATGTTCAGGGCAAGAACTACAGGTACGCCCATCTCAAGGAGCTGAACAGTCAGATACAGATTGCGTTCCAGCGCTCCCGCATTAAGCACATCAATAACAACATCCGGCCGCTCGGTAGCCAGGACCATGCGCGCAACAGTCTCCTCCTGGGTATAGGCAGTGAGAGAATAGGTGCCCGGCAAATCAATGAGGCGCAAGAGTTCTCCGGAAGGCAGACGAACCTGCCCTTCCTTCTTTTCCACGGTAATACCGGGGTAATTGCCCACATGCTGATGGGAACCGGTGAGTGAATTGAATGCCGTAGTCTTGCCTGAATTGGGATTGCCCGCGAGGGCCAGCGTAAAGGACTCCATTTTTATTCGTCCATCTCCTCCACACGTTCCACGAGAATGTGATCAGCCTCATTGTTGCGCAGACTCAATGTAAATCCCGGAAGACGCAGTGCTACCGGATCCCGCAGGGGAGCACGGCCCACGACCTCGACTTCCGCCCCGGGGATGAGTCCCATGTCTCTGATTCTTCGTCCCAGTTCTCCACTTGCCTGTACCCGTGCGATACGAGCCTTCTGTCCGGGATGCAGACTGCGCAGGGAAACGGCTCCCCCCGTTGCATTGACAGGACAGCATGGTCCTGCGCTATCTTCCGAATCAGTGCTGTTACACCCCAGAAGACATCCCCATTTATGACAATGTCCGAACATGACACTTTCCTTATCGTTAAAAGATGGACGGTTTTCTGTCCGCCCACAACAGCCTTTTTACCGAACAACGCCTGATGCTCTTTTCCATGGGGAAAACTCGACATCCCGGACCCGACTGAAGTTACTTCGCCAATCCTGCCGCTTTTTCTCATGTCAGGAGTATAGTTTCCTGAAACTCCCTGTCAACTTGCAATCCCCATTATTTCCGCATCAGAACAAAAAAGAGCATAAAGGAATGGTTTCGTACTTGAAAGAATGAGGTTTTCATTATGGCAACTCATGGCATAGCCTCACCAACCCTAAAGAATATGAACATTGGAAGGGATACCATTTTTCCATGGACTTATACTTCCCGCGACCCAGCACCGGCCGGATGAAAGCCATAAGACCGCTCAGTTCATATGAGGCAAGAAACCAGCAGTGTCATCGCCTCCGAGGAAAACCAGAAGCTCATTAACAGGACATTAGCAACTATGCTGCTTCAAAAATTGATTTCATAGTGGCAGGACGATCCGGGAGAGCATATCAAAAAAAAACAATAAAAATATAAGATCAACATACGACAGTCCCTAAGGACCACCCGAGGACTGATGTCTCTGGCGGCAGGCATCGCCTGTTATCATGTGTGGACATTGCAGAAAAGCCAAGGTATTTTCTTCCTGTTGGTTTGCCGGAAAACAGGGCCTGATGTCATCTTCATATCTTGCTTCCTGTACGATAAACAGGGAAACGGAGTTTTCATGTCAGATGCAGTCGACACATCCCCAACAGTTCCTCTGCTTCGGGTAGACAATCTTTCTGTCTGTTTTGAAACAGAAAAGGGATCTGTTGACGTGGTACGTTCCGTTTCCTTTCAGGTAGAAAAGGGGCAGACCTTTTGTCTGGTAGGCGAATCGGGATGTGGCAAGAGCATGACTTCCTTTGCGCTGCTTGGGCTTGTACCGGAGCCGGGAAAGGTCAAGGCAGACAGTATCAGCCTTGATGGCCGAGAGCTGACAGGACTTTCGGAAGCAGCCATGAACACCGTTCGCGGCAGACAGATCGGTATGATCTTTCAGGAGCCCATGACGGCACTCAATCCTGTCATCCGGGTTGGAGATCAGGTTGCCGAACCGCTCATCCAGCATCTGCACCTGTCCCGACGAGACGCCCTGAAAAAAGCCGAAAAGCTGTTCGCCATGGTGGGTATCCCTGCCCCCGAACGGCGTCTTCGCGATTTTCCCCATCAGATGTCCGGAGGCATGCGACAACGAGTCATGATTGCCATGGCTCTCTCCTGTCGTCCACGCCTGCTCCTGGCCGATGAACCCACCACGGCTCTGGATGTTACCATTCAGGGACAGATCCTTGCTCTGTTGCGCGAGCTTTCCTTCAGTCAGGGCATGGGTCTGCTGCTCATCACGCATGATCTTGGTGTGGTGGCAGAAACAGCAGACAAGGTTGGTGTGATGTATGCCGGTTCCATCGTGGAGCAGGCTCCCGTCAACGCCATTTTTGCCAATCCCCTGCATCCCTACACAAAAGGACTTATGCGCTCGGCGCCGACACCAACGCTATCTCCGACCCAACGGCTGGAAGCCATTCCGGGAACAGTTCCTCCACCGGGAGCCCTGCCTGAAGGCTGTCCCTTCAGACCCCGCTGCAATCGAGCGCATGATCGCTGCCTTACAGAGCCTCCGCTCGTACACCTTGAGGAAAATGGTCTTGCACGAGAAGTCCGCTGCTGGCTGGCGGCTGAATAGACCTTATGGGTGTTGCCGAACCGCCATTGCGTCCTATATATAATCCTGTACCACACCACTGTGTGGCAAATGCTGTTCTCAAGGAGCCATCATGACCGATACAAATGACATCCGGACCGGAATGGAAGACCCCGCCGTAACGGACGTTACCGAAACAATTCAGGAAGAACCACACAAAACCCTGGAAGAGCAGTGCAAGGAAAGCATCTGTCCCTCATGTACCATCAAGGCAGAGGCGGATGACGTTCGACTTCGTGCTCTGGCTGAAATGGAAAATTTCAAGAAACGGCTCCAGCGCGACCATGACGAACAGATGCGCTATGCTGCCGAATCCGTACTTTCCGATCTGCTGCCAGCTCTGGACAGTCTTGATCTTGCCATCCAGTATGGAAGCAGGGAAGCTGCCTGCAAGGATCTGCTCATGGGTGTGACCATGACGCGCAAGCTTCTCCTTGATTCGCTGAAATCCCATGGTTTTGTTCCTGCCGGAGAAGTGGGAGAACCGTTCAACCCTGACCTGCATGAAGCCGTTTCCTACGAAGAGCGTGATGATATGGAACCCGGTATGGTCAGCACGCTGCACCAGAAAGGCTACCGTCTGAAAGAACGTCTGCTTCGTCCTGCCAAGGTTTCTGTCAGCCGCAAACCTGAATGAGCATGAAGACTTCCGAGTCCACCCAAACTCCGGCACCGCCGACGGCACCCCCGGAAATACAGACTGTCCTTTCCGGAGCGCGACTCTCCGTGCGGTTCCGGGGTGACTGGAAGCTTGATGCTCTGTCCGATGCTGCTGCAGAAAAGGCTCTTGCCCAGTCCGAGCAGACGGCACTTGTGGCCCTTTCTGCTCAAAGTGGTGTTGAACTGCTTGAACTTGATGGGAAGGAGCTGGGACAATGGGACAGCAGTCTGCTGGTTCCCATCACCAGACTTACAGCCCAGGCGGAAGAAAGAGGCATCCGCATTCAGAACGACCAGCTCCCCGTTGGCGTACGAAACCTGACCAGACTGGCTCTTGCTGTTCCTCCCAACAGGAATGCCCGCCGGGAAACTGTTTCCGAATCGCTGTTTTCCCGGCTTGGTGGCCTTTTTCTCTCTCTTCCCGATACCACCTCACGTATTCTTGCCTTTATTGGTGAACTTGTTCTCGGTTTCAGTCGTCTGTTCAGCGGAAAATCAGGCTGTACCCGGTCCAATGTGCTCCTGAGTCTTCAGGAATGCGGTGCCGAAGCTCTGCCCATCATCTCGCTCATCAGTCTGCTGGTTGGCCTGATTCTGGCCTTTGTGGGCATCATCCAGCTTGGCATGTTTGGTGCCGAAATTTATGTATCGAGCCTTGTTGCCGTGGGCATGACCCGCATCATGGGAGCCATCATGACCGGCATTATCCTGGCTGGTCGTACCGGAGCCTCCTATGCGGCCGTTATCGGAACCATGCAGGTCAATGAAGAAATAGATGCTCTGAATACTCTTGGCATTCCCCCTTCCGACTATCTGGTTCTGCCCCGACTCATTGCTCTCACGCTCATGACGCCATTACTCGTACTCTATGCCGATTTCATGGGCATCATGGGAGGCGCGCTTGTCGGTGTGGGCATTCTGGGGCTTGATCCCATGGAATATTTCACCTTCACCCAGAAAGGATTCAATCTGAACAACCTCTGGGTAGGTATGGTTCACGGTCTTGTCTTTGGCATGGTCATTTCCATTACTGGCTGCTATCAGGGGCTGAACTGCGGACGCAACGCCGAAGCTGTGGGACGGGCCACGACCTCGGCAGTCGTTTACTCCATCGTCGGCATCGTTCTGGCTACAGCAGTCCTTACCCTGCTCTGCAATATTCTGAAGATATGAATACAGCCGTTCCTCTTATTACGGTCAAAGATCTGACCGTCGGCTATGGCAGCTATGTTGTCCAGCAGGGACTCTCCTTTACGGTCAACCGTCAGGATGTGTTCATCATCATGGGGCCAAGTGGCTGTGGCAAAAGCTCACTTCTCCGTGTCCTCGTCGGTCTGCTTCCACCGGCCTCAGGACAGGTTCTCTATGATGACGTGGACTTCTGGGCACAGGACGAAACGCAACGCCAGCACATGCTGCGCAGGACCGGTCTGCTCTTCCAGAGCGGTGCGCTCTGGAGTTCCATGACCCTTGCCGAAAATGTCGGGCTTCCTCTGCAGCGCTACACGAATCTTTCACCGAAGGCTGTTCGGGAACAGACCTCTCTGAAGCTTGCTCTGGTCGGCCTGGCCGGGTTCGAGGATTTCTACCCCTCAGAAATCAGCGGAGGAATGCGCAAGCGTGCCGGTCTGGCCCGTGCACTGGCACTTGATCCGGAAATCGTCTTCTTTGATGAGCCTTCGGCCGGACTGGACCCTGTCAGTGCTGCGCTGCTTGATGAGCTGATTCTTGAACTCAAGGAAAATCTCAAAATGACCATTGTTGTGGTCACGCATGATCTGGACAGTATTTTCACCATCGGCAACAACAGTGTCTTCCTCGACGCTGCAACCCGTACCATGATCACTGGTGGCGATCCGCACATTCTGCGAACCGACCCCACACACCCCGACGTGGTTCGATTCCTGAATCGTGGCCGTACCCCCGGCAACGCCAGCAATCAACAAGGACACATCTTATGAGCAAAACAGCCAACAAGACAGTCATCGGCGCCTTTGTGGCCGGCGCACTGATTCTTCTGTTTGTTGCCATTGCCGTATTCGGTTCGGGCAGGCTCTTTCAGAATACCACTCGGTATGTCCTGTTCTTTGATTCCTCCATCAAGGGACTTTCCATTGGGTCTCCGGTCATGTTCCGGGGAGTTCCTGTGGGCAGGGTTACAGAAATTCAGCTGTTTGGCAGCCTGAAGGATATGATATTCCAAACACCTGTATTTATTGAACTTGATGAAAAGGTTGAAAAATCCTTTGCCGGTTCCAATCCTCCCATCTCGCGCCAGGAATACTTTGACAGGCTCATCGCCCACGGCTTTCGGGCCAGCCTGACCAATCAAAGCCTGCTTACAGGGCAGCTCATGGTAGAACTTAATTTCTATCCACCAAGCGAACTCCCCTCCCAACTCGACAGGACACAACTCTACGATGGCGTTCTGGAAATCCCTACCATTCCATCCAAGCTGGATGACATGATGCAGAAGGCCTTCAAACTGCCCTACGAACAGATTACCGCCAATATTCTGAGCATTACCGAAGAGCTGGACAGGATTCTCAAATCTGCTGATGTTCAGCAGATTCCTCATAAGGCCAGTCTGCTGGTTGATCAGTTTGACAAACTGTCCGTGGACCTGGAACAAACTCTCAGAGAAGCCCGTTCTCTGATAAGACCCTATGCAGAGCTGGCCACCACGACAGAAAAAAGGGTCGATGCCACACTGGATGAAGCAACCCGTTTCCTCAAAACCATCAACAGCCTTGCTGATGAAGCCAGACGTACCATGGCTGATGCCCGAGCCATTCTCAACAAGAACAGCCCCACGGTTCTCGAACTGAATCAGGCCATCCGGGAAATCTCTGACAGTGCCCGCGCCGTCCGAGTTCTTGCCAACACTCTGGAACGTAACCCTGAATCACTTCTTCGCGGCAAATAGGAGCAAGGGGATTTATCATGAAAACAGCCTCTCTTTTTCTCTGTCTTCTGCTAGTCCTTGTCGGGGCGTGCAGTCCGCTTGGACGCAGTCCTCGTCCCGACTTCTATATGCTCTCATCTCCGGCTGAAGCCCACCCCTCCTATGACCAAAGCCTTATGACCGGTCCTCGAGTAGCGATTGGACCTGTTACCATTCCCGGCTATCTTGATCGTCCACAGCTCTTTATCCGCAAGAACAACAATGTCACCGTACTGCTGGAAGAATTCAATCAGTGGAGTGAACCGCCCGGAAGTGGTATTACCCGAGTTTTGTG
>CAMLXE010000081.1 GCA_946490455.1 uncultured Desulfovibrio sp.
CTCGTACAACTCCGTGCCCTCCATGTCGGTGAACACCTTAGCCGCCTTTTCACGCTCCGCCTGACTATCATGAAGGATGCCGATCAACTGAGAGAGACCCTGAACAATGTCATCAAAAACTGAAACAAAGCGAATTTACTGGCGTTACTTGCTGGCAGCCTTTCTGCTTGCCTCGGGTCTGTGGTATACGCTGAATGCCAAGGATCAGGTTGAGCGAATGATAGAGGTCCGACTGGATTACAGGGGCCTGCCTCCCAATCTGGTTGTAACAGATGGGCAGCTCAACAAGATAAGCGTACGCGTTCGAGGGCCCATGGAGCTGCTGCGGGCCGGGGCAAGGGAAGATCCTTCCTATACTGTGGATCTTTCAGGCCTGACACCCGGTGACAATATTATTCCCTTTGCCTTTGGGAGTACGCCCACCAGAGCATTCGAGGTTCTTGAAATCATTCCTTCACGGATGATTCTGCATGTGGAACGAATCAAGGAAGTCAAACTGCCTGTAAAGGTCCGGTTCCGGGCATCCCCTGTTTCGTCTTCTCTGCGTCTCACAGACCTTACCGTAACGCCGCCGACGGTAACGATTCGTGGCCCGGCCTCTGTCGTTGATCCGGTCAAGGAAATCTGGGCTGAAATCCCTGCTGATGTGCTGGGTGAAGACAAGGAACTCACGGATGATGTGGCTCTGCTGGCTCCTGCCGGGGTTGAGCTTGTACCGAGGGTCGTCAAGGTACAGCGGACTCTGGATGTCCGCCGCAGAACAGTGACCCTGCAGCGGGATATTGTGGCCGAAGATGAGAGCGTGACTGTGCAGCCAAGCCACTGTACGCTGACGGTGTCCGTACCCCGGTCTCTGGCCAGAGATGGAAATTATCTGGCACAGTTTCAGGTAAGCCTGCCGGCTGATGCGGATCCGCCCGAAGATGGAACGCCGGTAAAGACTCAGCTTCAGGTTTCCACGCCTCAGGGGGGACGAATTGTGCGTGTCTCACCGGAAATGGTGACACTTGTAAGGTCGCCTGAAGGCCATTCCGGCTCCTCTGGCGAATGATGTCTGGGAAAAAGATATGAACGGACCGTTCCTCAAAAAGGGGGAACGCCCGTTCTGCTGCCCGGCATCGGAGTGAACCTTTAGCGCCGGTCTGAAGCAATTTTGGGGGAGATACAGGTCTGCTGTATCCGCCTTTTGCCTGTTCTGCATGTCTGAATGGTGGCTTCTGGTTTGATCTTTGAGTGTGTACCCCTATTTTCACACGGAGTTATGCATGAGTGTACGCCTTTTTGGTACGGATGGTCTGAGAGGAAGGGTCAATGTCTATCCCATGACTGCCGATGTTGCCCTGAGACTTGGCCTGGCGGCAGGGACCTGCTACCGCAGCAAGACGCGGCGTGGTCGGGTCGTTATCGGCAAGGATACCCGTCTGTCCGGTTATGTTTTTGAAAACGCTCTGGCTGCCGGTCTGCTGGCTGCCGGAATGGATGTCTTTCTTGTCGGCCCGCTGCCCACACCGGCGATTTCCTTCCTGACAACCAATATGCGTGCTGATCTTGGTGTGGTGATTTCCGCATCGCATAATCCTTTCAGCGATAACGGCATCAAGTTTTTTGATTCGGAGGGATTCAAGATCCCCGACGCCGATGAAGACCGTATGACGGCCATGGTACTGGACCCGGAACACGAGTGGGATTATCCGGAAGCGGCTCAGACAGGCCGTGCCTACAAGATCAAGGATGCACCCGGTCGCTATATTGTCTATCTGAAGAATACGTTCCCGGCGCATCTGTCCCTTGACGGACTGCGCGTTGTCATCGACTGTGCCAATGGTGCCAACTATAAGGTTGCTCCGCTGGCTCTGGAGGAACTCGGTGCCGAAGTCGTCAAGATAGGTACGGATCCCAATGGGCTGAACATCAATTATCGCTGTGGTTCGCTGTATCCGGAAGCCGTGGCTGCCAAGGTCAGGGAAACAAGGGCCGATATCGGTCTTGCCCTTGATGGCGATGCAGACAGACTCATCGTTGTGGATGAACGCGGACAGGTTCTTGATGGCGATCAGATCATGGCCTTGTGCGCACAGGATCTCATGAAGCGGAACAAACTGCCCGGCAATATCCTTGTAGCTACGGTCATGAGCAATATGGCCCTTGACGTTTTCATGAAGGAACATGGGGGCACGCTGGTCCGTACCAATGTGGGAGACCGTAACGTGGTCGCGGCCATGCGTGAGACTGGAGCCCTTCTTGGCGGTGAGCAGTCCGGCCATCTCATTTTCCGGGAATACAGCACGACTGGTGACGGCCTTCTGGCTGCACTGCAGATTCTGCGGATCATGCGTCTCAGCGGGCGTCCGCTTTCCGAACTGGCGGGCCAGCTTGTACTCTATCCGCAGGTTCTGAAAAATGTTCATGTAGAACATAAGACGCCCATTGAAGACTGCCCGGTCATTACGGAAGCCATTTCCCGTATTGAAGAGGAGATGGAAGGCCGGGGCAGAGTCCTGCTGCGCTATTCCGGTACGGAACCTCTGTGCCGGGTTATGGTTGAAGGTGAGG
Source organism: uncultured Desulfovibrio sp. (assembly GCA_946490455.1). Lineage (GTDB taxonomy): Bacteria > Desulfobacterota > Desulfovibrionia > Desulfovibrionales > Desulfovibrionaceae > Bilophila. The sequence goes on from CAMLXE010000081.1 coordinate 2,554, forward strand.
ATGAAGGCCGGGTCAAGGACTATGCCAGACGCCTTGCCGCTCTGGTCGAAAAGGAACTTGGCTGATCCGTTCTCCGATGAAAGGCTGGCTTGCGTGTCGATGGCAGGGCGGCTTTCTGAGGGAATTTTTTACCATACACAGAGGTATCCTCGGCTGAGAATACCGCTGGCGTAGCTCCAATGGATTTCTTTTCTGACAGAAGGAGTCTGTACGGTTCGCTGGGATGCTGGACTGTACAGGTGCTGTTAGCCGACAATGCTCAAGGAGAAGGTCAATGCAGATTCGCAAGGTAGTCATTCCTGTTGCGGGCTGGGGAACCCGCTCGCTTCCTGCGAGCAAGAACATTCCCAAGGAAATGCTGCCGGTCTATAACAAGCCCGTTGTCCAGTATGTTGTTGAGGAGGCCATTCGGGCCGGCATTGAGGATGTCGTCTTCGTTACGAACCGGGACAAGAGCGTCATTGAAGACCACTTCGACTATAACCTGCAGCTGGAAGGCATACTTGAACGTTCCGGAAAGTATGAGATGCTCAAGACCATTCGCGATGTGGCAGAGATGGTCAACATCATGTCCGTCCGCCAGAAGAAACAGCTTGGACTTGGGCATGCCGTGCTGTGTGCAAAGGAAATGGTCAAGAACGAAGCCTTTGCCATCATGGTCGGGGATGATTTCATTCTGGGAGAGCATGCCGGACTGGAGCAGCTGGTTCACCTGGCAGAAGAACGCAATATGCCTGTGGTTGGTGTCATGGAGGTGCCTGCCGAGCGAGTGAATCGTTATGGCATTGTTTTTGGCAAAGAAGTTTCTCCCGGTGTGTATTCGGTTTCGGGAATGGTGGAAAAGCCGGAAGTCGGGACAGTCGATTCACGACTTGCCATTGTGGGGCGTTATGTGCTGCCTTCGGCCATTTTTGAGCATCTTGAAAGGGTTACTCCCGGTTATGGCGGAGAGATTCAGCTGACGGATGCGCTGGCTTCTCTGGCTGCCGAAAGAGGCATGCTGGCCGTGAAGATGGGAGGCATACGGTTTGATGCCGGAGATTGGGTGGATTACCTCTCTGCGAACATCTATCTTGGTCTTCAGGATGAACATCTGCGTGACGAGCTGCGGGCAAGGCTGCTCGCCATGTTGCAATAGGATGTTTTTCCTGCTGATTTTCAGCATGCTGACTCGGTCGTTCCTGTCTGGAACCCGCATGACATGGACAAGAAGGCCGCTATTGCCATGGAGCGAAAGTCAGACTGCACGGAAAAGACCGGAATGGGGGCTCAGGTGCTTACGGTTACGGTAGCTCTTTTGAGCCCTCCTTTTGCGTCCTTTACCTATGCCGTGCCTGATTGGCTTGTCGGTTTTTCCCTGAAACCGGGCCTGCGCGTTGCTGTACCGCTGGGAAAGGGAAGGCTGCGGACAGGTGTGATTCTTGAAGAGGGGGGGCGGGAGCTGCCGGAGGGCTGCACGCTCCGCCCCTTGCTCTGGCCTCTTGAAAGAGAGCCTCTGCTTCCGGAGGGACATCTTGAGATGGTCCGGCAGCTGGCTCTGCGTCAGGTTGTGATGCCGGGCCAGATTCTTGCGGCCGTGCTTCCCTCCGGGCTGAAACTTGCAAAGGTGCGGTTGCGGCTGATTGATGCCGCTGTAAGCAGGGTTCATTTTCTGCGCGAGGTGGCGGAGCTGCCTGAAGAGGAGCGATGCAGACTTGGTCGAGCCTGGCTTGACGGGCAGGCGGAGCTGCTGGCTCCCGGTGAAGATGCGGCAGCTTCGGAAGTCTGTGTCCTGCGCTGTGATCCACCGTGGTCGGTACGGCCTGCTGCCAGACGGCAGATAGAAATACTTGATCTGTTGCTGGAAGAAAGATCCCTTTCACGACGGGAGATTCTGCGACGGCTGGGGGACGGTGCAAGGCCGGCACTTGCTGCACTGCTGAAACATGGGCTTGTTGCCCTGCAACAGGAAGATGCCTGCCGGGAAGAAAGTACCTGTCTGCTGCCCCCGGCTGTACAGTCATCCTTTTCCCTTTCAGACGATCAGCAGAAGGCGGTGAACTGCCTGCTTGAGGAACTTGATTCGGACAAACCCTGTTCCCATCTGCTTTTTGGTGTGACTGGAAGCGGCAAGACGGCTGTGTATCTGGAACTGATCCGGGAATGCCTGAAGCGGGGAAGGTCGGCTCTGCTGCTGGCTCCTGAAGTGGCGCTGACGCTGAAGCTGCGCCGTGATGTGCAGCTTGCGCTTCCCGATGTGCCGCTGTTCTTTTTTCACGGCTATCAGTCGCCATCCATGCGGGAAAGGACGTTCCGGGAGCTGGCTGCACGCCGGTCGCCCTGCATCGTCGCAGGAACCCGTTCGGCTCTGTTCCTGCCTCTGCCTGAGCTGGGGCTGATTATTCTTGATGAGGAGCATGACAGTTCATTCAAGCAGGATGAGGGGCTTCCCTATCAGGCAAAGGAGCTTGCCTGGTTTCGTATCGCCCAGACCAGAGGACTGCTGGTCCTTGGATCAGCCACTCCGGACCTCAAGACCTTTTATGCTGCGAGCGAGGGGAAGATTCCTGTTTCCACGCTGCCATCCCGAGTCGGGGGAGGCGCCCTGCCTTCTGTCAGACTTGTGGATCTCTCAACGGCAAACATGGGAGAAAGTATCCTTGTTCCAGACAGTCTGGCTGCGTTGCGGGAGACGGTTGAGCGGGGCGAGCAGGCTGTCATTCTGCTGAATCGGCGAGGCTACGCACCGCTGATGTACTGCCTTGATTGTGGCAAGGTTGTCCGCTGTCCGCATTGCGATATTGGTCTGACCTATCATAAGGGGCGGGAAAGGCTTGTCTGCCATTACTGCGGTTACAGTGTTCCCTTTCCCACGCCGTGTCCCGCATGCAACGGGCTGCACTTCCATCCCATGGGACAGGGAACAGAGCGAATAGAAGAATATCTTGGAACGCAGCTCCCCTTCGGCAGCCGGGTTTTGCGCCTGGACAGGGACAGTACGCGGCGCCCCGGAAGAATGGAGGAAATACTGGAGTCCTTTGCCCGTAAGGAGGCACAGGTTCTTGTCGGGACACAGATGCTGTCCAAGGGACACCATTTCCCTGATGTGACACTTGTTATTGTCGCGGATGGAGATCTCGGCCTCAATCTGCCAGACTACCGTGCGGCAGAGCGCACCTTTCAGCTGCTTGTGCAGTCGGCAGGCCGGGCAGGGCGGGGAAACAGGCCGGGACAGGTTCTCATTCAGACCCGTGACATGAACCATTATTGCTGGAAATTTGTGCAGTCTGGTGATTATGAAGGCTTTTACAGGCATGAAATAGAGCTGCGACGCCGGCGTCGGTATCCACCCTTCATCAATCTGGCACTGCTGCGCATTTCATGGCCGCTTGACTGGGAGGATGGACAGACTCGGCTTGCTCGTATTACTGCATTGCTGCGTGACGAGGCAGGGAAAAAAGGGGTGACCGTGCTTGGCCCTGCGCCTGCTCCCATGCCGCTCCTGCGTGGACGCCGGCGGTTTCAGTGTCTGTTCAAGGCATCGGACTGGCAGGCCATCCGGGCTCTCTATGCGGCGGTGCTTCCTCTTGCCGCGCCGCCATATCTGCGTCTCACCCTGGATATAGACCCTGTGAACATGCTGTAGTCGGCGCCCCGTGCTGACATGAAAGGAGACATGCTTTTATGTGGAACAGTTTTTCACGCTCCAGAAAGGCCCAGACCACGCTCCCCTGTCGGGAATGCGGCAAGCCGGTCATCATTGAGCGGAGTTGTCATGAGGTCCACCTGACCTGTCCTGCCTGTGGCAAGAGCTATCCCATTCAGGAGTATATCCGGGAAGCTGACGAGGCAATGGAGGATTTCCTTAATCATGTTTATTGTGATCGCATGTAGGCATGAGGCAGGCATGGGAGAAAAGGGCCTTTCCTGAACCTGGTTCAGGCCGGGAAATGCAGCATGGAAGGGGCCTGGAACAACAGGCTCTGTTTTCCGGATAACGGGAATACTGCATGGAGATCCGTTTCCAGTCCGTTCGGAGCCTGTGTGATCGAAGATCACGGCAAGAAAAATCGGCAGTTCCCCTGTAAAGATACTGGCGAACCTTATCATTTTTGGATATACTCTTTCGCTGCACATTATGAAAGAATATCGTGATTATTATTTCCGCAAGGCGAAACAGGAAAATTACCCGGCACGCTCCGTCTATAAGCTGAAGGAGATTGACCGGCGCTTTCGCATTTTCAGGAAAGGTATGAAGGTCCTTGATCTGGGAGCTGCTCCCGGGTCATGGTCTCTTGGCGCATCCGAGCTTGTAGGTCCGCAGGGCAGGGTAGTCGGCTGTGACATTCAGAGTACGAATACCGTGTTTCCGGCCAACGTATCTTTTTATCAGGAAGATGTGTTTGACCGTTCACCCGATTTTGAAACGCTGCTTGCTGCAACCGGTCCGTTTCAGGTTGTCATGAGCGATATGGCGCCGCAGACAACGGGGACAAAGCTTACGGATCAGACCCGTTCCTATGAGCTCTGCTGTGAGGCCCTGAGCGTTGCAGAAGCGTATCTGGCTACGGGTGGCAGCTATATTGTCAAGATATTCATGGGCCCGGATGTTGAGGCTTTTGTCAGAAGGATGCGTCCGCTGTTCACACGGGTCACGTCGTTCAAGCCCCAGAGCTCAAGGGCCGAGAGCAAGGAAACGTTTTTTGTGGGTATCGGCTTCAAGGGGACTCCCTCTGCCTATGTCAGGGCAGATTCTGCAGAAGGAACGGAAGCCATACCGGAACAGGAATTCCGCGTCGGCGCGGGAGAAGTCCCTGTCACGCCTCTGGTGGGGGACTGTTGATTTTTTGCCGATGGGACCGGTGAACGTGCAGCGGCACGCATTCGGTTTCGTTCAGAAACAATTCAGGAGGATTCAATGTCCGGACACAGCAAATGGGCCAACATCCAGCACCGTAAGGGACGCCAGGATGCCAAACGGGGTAAGGAATTTACCAAGGCAGCCAAGGAAATCATCATCGCAGCCAAGAACGGCG
>CAMLXE010000082.1 GCA_946490455.1 uncultured Desulfovibrio sp.
AACCGCATTCCGGGCAGCTTTCCTGCACCGGCCAGTCCCAGAGCGCGTAGTCGCACTTCGGGTAGTTGCTGCAGGAATAGAATATCTTGCCACGTTTGGAACTCTTTTCCACAAGAACGCCCGTACAGCCTTCACGCGGACAGGGAACTCCCGTGGAGAACGGTTCCGCATGCCGGCATTCAGGGTAGCCGGAACAGGCAATGAACCGGCTGCCGGTACGGGATTTCTTGATGACCAGATCCTTGCCACATTCCGGGCAGGTCCCAACCTTTTCAAAGGTGGGTTTGACCTTTTCCTGCAACTGAATGTGCCCCTTTTCATCCCGGGAATAGTTGGAGGTATAGCGGCATTCGGGGTAGCCCGTACAGGCCAGAAACTGACCTGTTTTGCCAAATTTGACCGCAAGAGGCTTGCCGCATTCCGGACAGGGAATATCGGTAAGCGTGTCCGTCTTGCTCTTGCCCATGTTTTTGGCCGCATCGAGCAGAGTGGGATCAAAGTCCCTGTTGAAGTTGCGGAGCAGTGCAACCCAGTCCTGTTCGCCTTCGGCAACCTTATCAAGCAGCTCTTCCATGTGGGCAGTAAAGCCCACATCCATCAGGGTCTTGAAGTGTTCACGCAGACGGTCGCAGACTACACGTCCGAGGTCTGTGGGAACAAAATGCTTGTCTTCAAGCCTGACGTAGTCACGATCCTGCAGGGTTGAGATGATTGTGGCATAGGTAGAGGGGCGACCTATACCCAGCTCTTCAAGTTCACGAACCAGAGAGGCTTCCGTGAAGCGTGGCGCCGGCTGCGTAAATTTCTGTTCCTTGCTCAGCGCCTCAAGCTTCAGTGTCTGACCAGCCTTCAGAGGCGGCAGTTCCACGCTTTCCTCTTCTGCATTGCGGGGCATGGCAACAAGGAAGCCCGGAAAGAGCATGCGTTCTCCCTTGGCTCGCCACTGGGCAGGACCGTTGTCTATCGTGACCGTGGTGTCATGGAAGCGGGCAGCCGCCATCTGCGAGGCGATGAAACGGGACCAGATGAGGCGGTACACCTGATACTGGTCCGGGGCAAGATAGGGGCGGGCGTCTTCCGGAGTCAGCGTCACATCCACCGGACGAATGGCTTCATGGGCATCCTGTGCATCGGATTTGGTCTTGAAGTTCCTCTTCCCGCCCGGGGCCAGAAACTCCTTGCCGAATCGCTGTTCAATATAGTCTGCGGCTGCCTTTTGCGCTTCTTCGGCAATGCGGACAGAGTCGGTACGCATGTAGGTGATGAGCGCCGTTGTCCCCCGCTCTCCGAGATCAAGGCCTTCATAGAGACGCTGGGCAATACTCATGGTTCGTTTGGCCGGATACCCGAGGCGCTGGTTGGCTGCCTGTTGGAGGGTAGAGGTGATGAAGGGCGGTTGTGGTGCGCGCCCACGTTCCTTTTCTTCAACAGAGGCAACGATAAAGGGATTGGAACGAATTTCCTTTTCCAGCGCTTCTGCAGAGGCGGCATCGGGAATGGCCGGTTTTTTCCCGTTCACCTTCCAGAGATCCGTTTTGAAGGGAGGCGGGGTCTCTCCGGCAAGTAACGCCTTAAACAGCCAGTATTCTTCCGGCACAAAGGCACAGCGTTCTTCTTCCCGTTCCACGATGAGACGCAGCGCCACGGACTGGACACGACCGGCCGAAATGCCGCGTTTGACATTTTTCCAGAGCAGAGGCGAAATCTTGTAGCCCACAAGACGGTCAAGAACACGCCGGGCCTGCTGTGCGTCAAACAGATTGACATTGAGATCGCGGGGATGCTGCAGGGCTTCGTGAACGGCGCGCGAGGTGATTTCGTTGAACTGAATGCGTTTGATGTTCGGATTCTTGTCTTTCAGAAGCTCGGCCACATGCCAGGCAATGGCCTCCCCTTCGCGGTCCGGGTCGGGCGCCAGATAGACCGTATCAACCTTGGAGGCAGCATCGCGCAAGGACTGCACGACCTTCTCCTTGCCCTGAATAATTTCGTAGTGCGGCGCAAAGTTGTTGGCTTCATCTACACCAATGGAGCTTTTCGGCAGGTCGCGGATATGGCCGACGCTGGCCTGAACAACGTAGCCGGGACCCAGAAATTTCTTGATGGTTTTGACCTTGGCGGGTGATTCCACGATGATGAGACTTTTGCCCATGTGCGCATCCTTGTAAGGAAAATAATTTGCGAGCGATGAACGCGGCGGAGGACAACATACGTCACTTCGGCGTGACGTCAAGCTGCAAGAAGGCAAATTCGACCTGAAAACATGATTCTGACGAGGAAAATCCGGCTGAAACGGGAAAGGGAAAAGAAGGGTGCAGTCGGGCTCCCGTATGATGGTACAATAGTTTTTTTTGAATCAATTTCAAAAGAATATGCATAGTTGGCTCTGCTGTTCCCGAGATGCGGCCTTTCTGAAGAGGAAAGGCATATCCACCGGGTGCGGGGAGGAAAAAAATTACCGCATGAAAGACCCACAGTAGCCGGAACTATCGTGGGTCAGGGGAAGAGGGATTTTTCGGATTGGTTTGAGTCGGATCAGATTCCGAAGAGTTTGGAGACCATCCAGGCCGAGGCGTAATATGTCATGAACTGGACGCCTGTATGGATGCCGAAGTAGCGATTGAGAATCCCGCCAAACATGGCCACCGTTACGGCAATACCCACACCGACAAGGCCGCCTTCGGAATAGGAGAGGACAACAATGAGGCCCGTGAACATGCTGATGATGGCTTCCTGGCTGACCTTTCTCAGAACCCAGGCGCTGGCGCGACGCGCATAGTTCATGGAGAAGGGATAGGCGATCAGGGCAGCGGCAAAGATACCGATGAGACCATAGACAAAGAACTCCAGTGGCGTCATCAGCGTATGGAGATTGTGCATCTCCGGAGCCGAGGTAAAGACGGGCGGCGCATTGAACAGAGGTGCAGCCGGTCCGAGAGCCATGGGACTCAGGGGAATGCCAAAGGCAATCAGGGGAATGAGCGTTTCCGCGATATAGTGAAGAACGTTGAGATAACTTTAGGGGAAAAAACGAGATAACTTGGGATTTAGGAATGGTGTTTTTGAGAGATTCTGTAATTTCATTGACGAATATGTAATTAAAAAAGGAGCCATCACGACTCCTTTTTTGTTCTGCCTATCTCAATTCATCGGCTCGTTTTTGGCATCATATCTTTTGCTCTGAACTCTTTCATCCCGGCTGTAATTATCCGTTCAACTTCTGGTGCAGCCTTTGTCATATACACAGAAAACTCTTTAACCAGTTCAGGCGGAAAACTGTTCCACAAATCTGATGTCGTCTCAAAAAGTCTGGCCATTTCCCGTAGCCCGCGAGAGATACCCCAAGCGGCTCCGGCATCAAATCCTGCGGAGTATGCCGCTTCCCGCATTCTTGCGATTCTCTGCTGTTCCTGCCTGATGTACTCCGCTTCATCCTGTACACTCCAAAATGGAGCCTTTGCGTTACTCATGTTCGTCCCCTTCCTTGCTCCCTGTTGTGTACTTGCTGTTTTCGGCGTTCAGTGCTTCGCAGCATATCTGCACGATCTTCTCTGCGCCTTCCGGCTTTTCTTTGTCTACAAAGATAATTCCTACCAGCCGGTTCCGTGTTGCATCCCTAATTGCGGGGATTCCGGCGTTGCTTTTCGCGGGATAGAAGCGTTTCACTGCCATGCTGTGTCCTCGTCTCCACCGTCTCCGTACAGGGCTTCTGTATATCGTCGGATGTCATCGGGAAGTTTCTCTTCAAGAAGCCCTGCGAGACTGCCGAGAACTGCGCGAATTTCAGGGGAAGAGTGTGTCTTCTCCCTCAACCGGACGAGTTTGACAACAAACATGATACCATCACCGAAGCCCATTATCCGCTGTATTTCCTCATCGGTCATCGGTGGAAGAATGATTTCTTCCTTCATCTATCCACTCCTTTTGTCAGCTTTTTTTTGATCCACCGTGCAAGATCGATGTCGAAAAATTCCTTGAGAAAGGCATTGAGCCCGGCGAAAGCGGTCAGCCAGATAGCTGCAACGACAATCAACACCATGGAGACGGCAATCAGGTTGGCCATTTGCTTCACCCTCCTTTCTGGGCTGCTCATCAGGCCGGAGCCGCCACGCTCCGGCGACGGCCCCAAAGGGGCCGTTTCGCTGTCTAGTTCATACCTGCGGCGTCTTGCAGCGCCCGCACTGTCATTTCCGCCGATTCTTCACCGCCGGAGATTTCGACAAACTCCTGCCAGTGGTTTTCAATCAGTATGACCAGGGCTGCCTCGTCTATAGTGTCCTTATTCATGCAGAGCCTCCTTGAAGTCTTTTCCGGGCGAGAAAACAATCTTTCTACCTGCGGGAATCTCGATTGCTTCCCCGGTTCTGGGATTGCGGCCGGTGCGGGAACTAGTGGCTTTCACCTTCAACTTGCCCAGACCGGGCAGGGAGATTTCACCCCCCGCAAGCAGTTCGGCAGCGGCTACAGAGCAGAACGCCAGCAGTGCCTTTTCCATATCCACAATTCTGAGCGGACGGTCATGCTCTTCCTTGACGGTTTCCGTTGCCTGTTTGATGAACTCGGTCTTGTCCATGATGTTCTCCGTTGGTTGCAGGTTATTGAGGAAGAGGAGAGGCCACGGGCAGGGACGCGAAGAAATCGATCAGCCGTTCCCGTGCCGCGGCGTCTTCCACCCGGTCAATCCATTGTTTCAGGGTTTCAATGACGCGCTGAAGGTCTTTCACTGAGCAATTTCTGACGTCCTTTCTGGTTATGCGCCGGATATAGGCGGCTATGGACTGTTCGCTTTTGCTCCTGACCACGCCCTCGTCGTGCATTCTGAACCACAGGCTTCTGATTTTCCGAAGCTGGAGATCGGTCGCTGTATGGAATCCAGCCTTTCGCATCCGGCGAAGGACTTCCTTCAGCTGCAACGCATGAAGTTCCTTTGTGGAAGTCTTTCCGCTGACGCCTTCCAGGAGGGCGCGATATTCTTCATCGGACAGGCCGAGTTTGCGGCGGCCCGTCTGCACAGCCCTGATAAGTCCGCCGGTGTTCGTGGTCATTGAGCGCCTCCTGTTCCTGATGTTCCGGCCAGTTCCGTTTCCGTCAGCTCATAGTAGAAGGAGTCCGTCTGTTCGAGTCGGCACCCGGCTTCCGCGAGCTTTTCCGGCGGAAGCTGACGCAGGGCTTCTCTGTCCACTTCCCGCTTGATGCGTATACAGGCAGCAAGGGTTTTGTCCCGTGAGTCTGTCAGAAAACCAAGCACCTGTTCCCAGGTAGTTTTCTTCATGGGTTTGACGGCCGAAGACGCTCTGAATCCAAGTATGCCAAAATTCAGCGCGACAGAACGGCGTCTGCCGAAGAGTTCCGTTTTTCTGGACTCCCCGAACCGGACAAGAGCCTGCTCCAGTACCTCAATGTCCTGCTTGATTGGTTCGCTGACTTCAGCACACTTGAGCTTCAGAGCGTCCACGTCTTCCTTCAGGCCAAGTTCCAGAAGTGACAGTTCACGCTTTCGGGCCGCAATTTGGGCCAGCATGGCGTCAGCTTCCTCCAGACTGCTGACAGTCGGAATGTTCAGGACCGGTTTTACTCGCTTTGCCATTGTCTTTTTTCTCCTGAGCTTGCATAAGTGCCTTGAAAAAGTTGCCTGCCTTTTTTACCGCCCCTGAGCCGCAAGCCATTCACTTTCTTTTACTTCCCGAAGCCATGCCGGAACCTCTGGAAAAGGGTCTCCTCCATGTTTATTTTCTCTGCCGCCTGGAATGGAAACAAGAATTTTCCCGGAAACAATGCCCGCGACGGAGTGATATAGAATATACCCTGTCGGGGAAGTGCCGCCCGGCCCGGCAACCCTCCGGCGGAGGCGGAGCTTGTCGAGGATGAATTTTGACAAGTTGAAGGTCAGCTCTTCGGCTTCGAGCTTTTGGGCAAGCCGTTTTCCTTCTTTGGTGCTGAGCTTCGGATAATAGCCGTAGTGTTCTCCGTCCGAGAGTCTGGTTTTTCCTTTCAGGTATGGGCGACTCGTCGGCTTATCAAAGGAAAGCCCCGTTACCTTTCCGTCACCCCAGGCGCTCAGAACGAGGCCGTCCGTTTCGTATTCCGCAATAAGTGCCTTGCGAGCTTCAAGCGCGACATTTTTTCTCTCGAGAGTTTCGGCAATGAGTGCCTCAGCCTCTGGGCCTTCGCCAATGTAGAAATGCTTTTCCATGCCATACCTCTCCTTTACCGTACCATGCGCACAACGTCCGCAGTGACCTGTTTTTCTCCCACGCTGGCTGCAAGATTCAGTGCCGCCGTGGCTAGGTTCGCAATCATGAGTGGGTAGCCCATATAAATGCCGTCTCCCCTGCTATCCGGTGAAACGGTGAGATTTGCGCGGATTTCTTCAATGCCGTCCGGGCTGAAGGCCGCATTGAAATCCGCTCCGGCATACTCAAAGCGGTGGCGAAGATATGCACCGGGGTCAGATATAGCGGTCAGGTGAACGACATCGCAGCGCTGCACTACCTCACGAACACTTGCATCCGTGACTCGGAGTTTCTTTTCGAGTTCCGTCTGACCGATCAGAATGATGGAAAGGAGACGGGCAAGACCGTCTTTCAGTTCATGAAACCGCTTCAGGCTTTTCAGTGTGTGTCGGTGCAGGTCATGCGCTTCCTCGATAATCAGGCAATGGCGCATTCCTGCTGTATGGCTGGCTTTCAGGATTTCATGCAGACGGCGGAACCGCATTTCTGGACTAGAGGGGATCTTTGACCCCGGTTGCACCGTGCTGATAATGGCCTCGGCAATGTGAGAAGAACGTAGGGGTTTGCCCTGGGATTCGCTGTCGGCCATTGCAAGGGTATAGGGTTCAACAATAATGACCGGAAGATTTTCCGTATGGATTCGGGTGACAAGTTCGTCTTTCAGCGTGGACTTGCCGGAGCCAGATTCTCCGACCAGAGCAAGGAAACCACTTCCGATTGCGGCCTGGTACAGCGTTTCACGAGCAAAGCGTATGTCTGGAGACATGAATACTTCAGCGGATGTTTCCGGATCGGCGAATGGATTGCGCACCAGCCCGAACGCCTGCCGGGCCTGCATGGTCAGAGTCTGCTTGCGAAGGATCATGGGTTCTTCCTCCTGTTCCGCGATCTTATCCGGGGCGGAAGCCGGTTGCTGTTCAAGTTCTTTCAGGGCCGCTTCCATGTCGCTTTCTGCCTTGCCGTGGGCAGTCGCGAGGGAAAGTAGCCTCTCTCTGATTTCCAGCCAGCGCCGCTTGGGGAGCGTCCCGTGGTTCAAAAGCTGACTGAGCGCCGCTGGAGACATACCCAGCTCTTCCGCCAGCTTCCGGTGGGAGGGGGTGCAGTCCGAAAGGAGCTCTTTTATTGACATGCCGTCCTCCTTTCTCTCTCAACGGGTCTGAAGTTCAGTACAGAGGCGCTTCTGACCATGAACTTCTCGCACATGCGGGCAACAACGCTTTCAATTTCCTTCCCAGGTACGGAATCGGGGTAACGGGTAGAAAGCCATTCCATACAGGCGGAAGCGTTCGCATCGTTCCAGATATCAG
>CAMLXE010000083.1 GCA_946490455.1 uncultured Desulfovibrio sp.
GAAAGCTGGAAAGGGGAAAGCATACCATGGCCGTGAGATAGCGGTCAGAGGTGCAATGGCTCTTTTCAGATCCTTATTGAGCAGACAGAACGTGGAGGATGACCCGGGAGCTTTTCTGCCTTCTCCATGAATTGAAAAATGCGTGTTATCCGATTGGACTTTCTGTAGATAACATTCAAAAAAATCCGTCTGTCCAGTATCCCTATTCATGGTGACCGGATACTGAAGAAGCATGCCTGGCTGTTGCCAACAGCCTGATGGAATCGGATCAGGAAGGTCAATATCTTCTTGAAGGAGATATTGTGTCGGCAAAATTTTGTCTGAGGAAAGTTCATTAGTTGAAAATTAAGTATTCCGATAGCCTGCAACTGATTTTTATGATAGGAACCTGTCAAGAAAGGAAGCCGCTCTGGAGCCGCGTTTTTGCTGGAAGAAAATTTCATTATCTTCAGACTGATGGAGCAGCTTGATGCAAAATGGAATGTGGGCCTGATCTTATGAAAAGAATTTTTGCCTTTCTCAAGCAATGGACGTTACTGATTGCCATTGTCATCGGCGCCATAGGGCATTCTTTTTTTGCCCGATTTGCTCCTCTTGCACCATGGTTGCTTATGGGAATGCTGCTGCTTACCTTCAGCAACATGTCTCCACGGGATTTGCGTTTTCATCCATTACATCTTGTCCTGCTGCTGATTCAGCTGGCTGGAAGCGTCATCTTTTATCTTCTTCTTGCCCCCTGGAATCCTCTCATTGCCCAATGTGCATGTCTTTGTCTGTTAACTCCAACGGCAACAGCGGCAGCTACCATTACCGGGATGCTGGGTGGGAGTGTCGCATTCATTGCCGCATATATTTTTATTGGCAACTTTGCCATCGTCTTTGCAGCCCCTCTGATTATTCCTTTGATAGCGCCGGGGCATGTGAGCATTCCATTCCTGTCCTCGGTATTTTCCGTTTTTTCTCATGTTGCGCCCATCATGCTTACGCCTTTGTTCCTTGCCTGGGCCATGCAGCGCTTTACACCAAAATTTAATGCCAAGGTGATTCGCCTCAGCTTTCTTTCCTATTATCTTTGGGCAGCCATGCTTCTCACACTTATCGGAAGTACCGTGGACATGCTGGTTCATTCGGAACGAATGGACTATGGGCTTGAAATTGCGGTTGCCATTACGGGAGTTATTATTTGCCTTCTGCAGTTTGCCGTAGGGAAGCGACTGGGATCATTGTATCATCGTCGGATTTCGACGGGGCAGTCCTTGGCCCAGAAGAATATTTTCCTCTCCATGTGGCTGACGTTTCAATATCTTGATCCGATGGTTGCCGTATGCCTTGCGGCCTATTCCGTGTTTCAGAATATATTCAATTCCGCCCAAATAGCACTTAAGGCACGGAGTGACGAACGGGTTCGCCGATGGCTGCATGCATACCATGAATACAAGCATGCCGATATGAAAGATGAGGCCAGAACTGCCCTTTTTGCTGCACTTCCTTCGAGGGTCGTGAAGGAGCTGACCATGCACATTCAGTCGAGTTCATGGCAACAGAGGCCGGATGAGAGGGCGTATGCAGGAGATGAGGGCCGTAAGCCTCCTTTGGAACGGGACTGAATGGCTCGCATACGGGTTTTGAAAGCACCACCGTTTTGCCGAAAGAGATGATAGCCGGCAGTGGCAACTGGTATGTCTTTGTCAAAAAGGCTCCAGGGCTGGATTGCATGCCTGTTCAACGGCATTCAGCGCGTAAAATTTGAGAGATCCGGGTCATCGACCCTGTGTGGTCCGAAAGTCTGTCAGTCCTCTCCGGAAAGCAGGCGGCGCAGGGTTGTATAGCCAACCCCCAGTTTTTCGGCAGCACGCTTGCGATTGCCACCACATTCCTCCAGCGTCTCCCGAATGACAGTTGCTCGAAATGCAGCGATTCGTTCACGCAGGGAGCCGTCATAGCTGGATTTGCGTTTTCGTTTCAGACTGCGCAACAGTGCTTCCCGTTCTCCAAATACCTCACTGAAGCTGGTATCGTCCGCCGCTCTGTCTCCCAACAGAAGACCATAATTTTCCATGATTGACAAAAGTTCTCTCACGTTGCCGGGCCAGGAATGTTCCAGAAGTATTTTTCTGATGGATGGAGTAATGGCAGTCGGAGTCTTGCCACAACGCTTCAATGCCTCTGCTGCCAGGGGAAGAATATCTTCACGGCGTTCGCGAAGCGGAGGAATGGAAATGCTCAGACCAACCAGTCGATAGTAGAGGTCCAGCCTGAAGGCTCCCCGGCGTAACAGTTCCGAGAGCTGATTATGTTGCGAAGCGCTGATAATGCGAACATCGACGGGAATGATCCTGTTGCCGCCAATTCGCATGATTTCCCTGGCTTCAAGGACACGCAGCAGGCGGATCTGCATGGCTGGCGAGATACTTGCGATTTCGTCCAGAAATAATGTTCCCTTGTGGGCCAGTTCAAAAAGTCCGGCCTTGCCACCACGTTTGGCACCGGTGAAGGCCCCTTCTTCGTATCCGAAGAGTTCACTCTCAAGTAACGATTCAGGCAACGCAGCGCAGTTCACGGCCACGAATGGCCCCGAAACACGAGGACTTGCCGCATGCAGTGCGTGGGCAACCAGTTCTTTTCCCGTTCCTGTTTCCCCATTGATATATATGGAGGTACTGACCGGTCCATATCGCAGTACGCGAGCTCGAACTCCAAGAATTTCTGGAGAGGTTCCCTGAATGTCATTGACCGTATAGCGCGATGTCAGTCCTCTTTGATTCAGATCATCGCCTATTTTGCGGCTAATTTTCTGGAGAGAGAGAACATCATGGACAAAGGCTACGGCTCCTCCAGACTTGGCATTCAGGTAAATGGGAAATGTGTTGACCAGAAGACGTCTGCCTCTGATTACAACCACTTCGTCAATTTTGGCTTCTCCACCGCCAAGAACAGCTTCAATAAACAACGAACCGTAGTAGGGTTTGAAACGTTCCTGCCCAACTGGAGAAAGCAGGCTCGCAGCCATATCGTTAGCGTATATTTCTTCCCCATTTCGGTTGACGCAGATTACACCTTCTTTGATGAACTTGAGAATTTCCTTGATGTTATCAACATAATTTCGTTCCATCCGTCGGGCATCTGTCAGGGCGGCCGCACGGTTGATGGATTGTCGGATATTGCTTGGGTGTGGTTCGTCAAGAAAGGTTTGTCCACCGAGCCGTTGCATGATGCGCGCGGTTCCTCCTCCGCCAACGGCAACCCGGATTCCCTGTGAGTACAGCGTGGTCAGCTTCTCTTCAAGCTCGTGATGGTCGGCATAGCGAACCTCATGAATTCGCATGGCGGTAAGCTGTTCCATGAATTCAATATCTCGTGGTTCATCCTCATAGGCGGTGAGCGCTACTTCCGAGGTATACTGCCGTGCCTTGAGCAGTGCTTTAATGATGTCCAGATCGGAACGTTCGATGAAGACCGTGGAACTGCCAAAACGGCGCAGGATCGCATAACGAAATCCTCCATGGCAGATAAGGATTTCAAAACCCTGCCGTATGAGCTTTTCAGCATCTTCTTCGGCGGTTTCATATGATGTGACAAAAGTAGCAATGTCCCAGCCTGCAGCCAATGCTTCCCGACGCACGACTTCAGCTACAAATGTTGAATGAACTAATATTACAAATTTGTAATTATCTTGTTTATCATACTTGATTAATTTATTCATTATTTTATTTTCCTCTTTCTACAGGTATCCATTATTGGTCATTGGCATAACTAAAAATGGACGATTTGTCAATTTTGTTAAAACTAATTGCTTTCATGATACTATAGATATCATACTGTTAGAGCATACCCTTAGAATATGGCATAGTCTATGCATAATTTTGAACAAGCGTGGCTGATCCTCTATCTGTCGTCATATTTTATAACTTCCAGGAGAATATGATGAGCAACTGGCTCAAGAACAACGAGAAGGTTGGAAGTGTCAACCGGGGTGTTCCCTGTGAGTCCGGCCTGTGCAATTATTGCCGGGTTGACTGTCAGGGACGATGTGAAACATGGTTGAGTTCTCTTCTGGGACGCAAGACGCTGTTCCCGAATTCCTATGGCAATGCCTCGATTGGATCGGACAACACGGGGCATGAAGGCATCGCCTACAATGCGCTGCGTATTCGTGGAACCGTATATGGTGGTGTCGGAGTTGATCCTGAAAAGGCAAGTCGTGGGGATGTCGCCTATTGTGATGCCACTCTGGAAACCCATATTGGCTCCTTCAGCAAGACCCGTAGTCGGTTCCCCTTTGTTATTGGTGCATTGAGTCGAAACCCTGTCGTTGACAAATACTGGGACAGTTTTGCCGTTGGAGCGGCTCTGTGTGGCATTCCGCTGGTTATTGGCGAAAATGTAGGAGGAGGTGATTCCAAGACTACCTTTGACGCATCGGGAAAGGTTACGAGCCTTCCTGATCTTGATCGCCGTATTCAGTCCTATATGCGCTATCATGATGAATATGGTACCTTGTTTGTACAGCTCAATGTGAACGATGCCTATAATGGCGTCGGAACCTATATTGCAGAACATTACGGCGACAAGGTAACCATTGAAATAAAATGGGGGCAAGGTGCCAAGCCCATCAATGGCGAGGGATTGATTCGTGATCTCGACTATGCCCGTTTCATGAAGTCACGGGGGTATTGCATTCGCCCCAATCCCGATGATCCGGAAGTTCAGGAGGCCTTTGCTTCCGGTCGCATCCAGTATTTTACCCGCTATACGGGCATGACCTATCCCGATTTGCATTCGCCTGAGGAAGTGCTGGAGGAGTTGGGCAGAAAGGCTACGGAACTTCGTAATGCTGGTGCGCACGCTCTGGCTCTCAAAACTGGATCCTTTGGCATGGCTGATCTCGCACTCGCCATTCGTGCCGCATCCGATCTGAAGTTCGATTTGCTGACCATCGATGGTTCTGGTGGCGGAACGGGCATGAGTCCCAATGATGTTCTGGATACCTGGGGGGTGCCTTCCATCCTGTTGCACGCCAAGGCCCAGGAATATGCAGCGCGCTATGCGGCACGCGGACGTCATGTGGTGGATTTGGCCCTTGGCGGCGGCTTGGCCAAACCGAGTCAGGCTTTCAAGGTTCTGGCGTTGGGCGCTCCCTATACGAAGGCCGTATGCATGTCACGAGCCTTTATGGTCCCGGCCTTCCTGGGGTGTAATATTGAAGGCGTGCTTCATCCAGAACGGCGGGCAAAGGTAAACGGCTCATGGGACAAGCTCCCCAAGAGCGTATCTGATATCGGAGAAACACCGGAAACGCTCTTTGCCGGCTACCATGAACTGGAACTTCGCCTTGGCTCCGAAACTGTCCGCGAGCTGCCTTACGGGGCCATAGCCATGTGGACCATGTGTGATCGCCTGGGGGCTGGACTGCAGCATCTTATGGGTGGCGCAAGAAAATTTGGTGTGGAATACATCACCCGTGACGATATCGCGTCGGTTAACAGGGAAACGGCGGAAGCCACTGGTATCCCGTTTATTACCGAACAGGAAGAGGCTTTTGCCGACAAGATTCTGATGGGATAACAAATTGGCAGGATTTGGGCTTTATATTGTTCCTATGACTGTCACAGGCAAGGTTGCATAAGAATGGGGGAGGCGGGTAATAACGTGTAACAGGAAGAGGACGTATCCTGTTTAAATCATTTTTTGCCACTCTCGCATCATCTGCTGTGGCCGTTCTCCCTGAAACGGCCACAGCCTGATTGTCCTGAGAGCAAGACAGTTCCGCTGAAAGGGAACAAGGTCTGAAATGGCAAGTTGTTCTGGGGAGTAGATATTCTTTCGTCCGATGAATGGAAATTTTTGGGTAAGAAGCACCCGTAACAAGTACTCAACAAAAGGAGTCCATCGTGAAGCATTTTCTTATTGCCCTTTTGGCTGTCTTCGTGGCGTTCTCCATGCCGGCACTTGCGCGTGCCGACTATCCCAACAAAAGCATTAAAATCATTGTTCCCTTCAATCCTGGTGGAGGTGGAGAACAAGGTGCCCGCCTGCTCGAAAAGGAATTCAAGGAAACAATTGGGCAGCCTCTGTCCTTCATTTATAAGCCTGGTGGCACAGGTCTTATTGGCATGGTTGAGCTCAGCCATCAGAAGCCGGACGGCTATACTATCGGTATCCATTCCTATCCTCTGCTGATTCTTGATATCATTACAGGGCGTGCCGGATATACTCTGGACAGCTTTGATTTTATTTCTCTTCTTTGCCTTGAAGAAATCTATCTCGCTGTCAGTGCTGACAGCCCCATAAAAAGCGCCGAAGAACTCATTGCGCAAACCAAGGCCAATCCCGGGAAGGTCAATCTTGGGATCTGCGAAATCATGGGACCCACCCATATTCCTGCTCTGCGCCTGAAGTCCGAAGGTGTACCGTTTAACCATGTGCCGATTGATGGAGCCGGTAAGGTTGCGCCTGCTCTTCTGGGAGGCCAGGTTGACGCTGCCATCGTACCTTCCGGTGGTGTTTCCGGGTCAATCAGCAAGATGAAGGTGCTTGCCGTTTTTGCGCCCGAACGCAGTACGCGTTATCCCGATGTGCCGACGATGAAGGAGCTCGGCTATGACATCAACAGTATAACCGGTAGATATATTGCGGCGCCAAAGGGCATTCCTGCAGATCGCCGCAAGCTGCTTGAAGATACATTCAAGGATATCCTGTCCCGACCTGAAGTCATTGCCCGGTATGAAAACGCAGGTACCGTTGTCGCCTGGAGATCCGGTGACGAATTGCGCAAGATGTTTGAAGATTATGAACAGGAAGGACGTGCCATGGTCCAATATTATCAGGAGATGCAGAAAAAGTAGAGGCACCGGGGGGCCATTCAGGCTCCCTCCCTTCACTCCTTCCCTGTGAGGCCTTTTTATATGGATATGCTTGATTTCATCATTCAGGGTGCCTTGAGATCCGTTCTTCCAATGAACTTGGTGGTTATGTTCATTGGGCTGCTTGTGGGAATTGTTGGCGGCATGCTGCCCGGCATTACCACGGTTACAGCTGTAGCGCTGTTTGTGCCGTTTACCTTCTCCATGCCCCCGGACATGGCGCTTATAGGACTGGGTGGCGTTTTCTGTGGAGCCATGTATGGCGGCGCCAATGCAGCCATCCTTATCAATACCCCCGGGACGCCGGGATCGATCGCAACATCGCTGGACGGCTATCCGCTGGTCTTGCAGGGAAGGGCCGAAGAAGCCTGCTATATTGCTCTGATTGCGTCGGTTCTTGGTGGTATTTTTGGAACGGTTGTTCTGTTGCTTTTCTTTGAACCGTTATCTGACATCGCCCTGCAGTTCGGTTCCGAAGCCTTTTTCTGGATGGGACTGTTCGGACTGTCCACCCTGGCTGCCATGTTTCCAAACAATATTGCCAAGGGACTGCTTGGTGGCGCCATAGGCCTGGCCTTGTGTACTGTTGGACTTGATCCAGTCATGGGGCTTCCCCGTTTTACTTTTGGGA
>CAMLXE010000084.1 GCA_946490455.1 uncultured Desulfovibrio sp.
ATACTTCGACCCATTTCCCCAAATTGGCATCCATATCATCCTGCGTCGCCGTTGCAGGCAGTATCATTCCGGAGAATCCGCCTCTCTCATACTTGGCCTTAAATTCAGGATATTGCTCAAACAAAACAAGTTGTCGCTTGCCCCATATCCAGCCTGGCTCATCGGGAAGTTCCGCCGAAGCGTGCGGCATTGGCACTCCGATCAGAACCTGCCGGATATATTCATACGGCTTGAGAATATAGGCTGCGTAATCAAGCCAGTAATCTGCAGAACCGGAAGCGCCGGGTTCTTTCTGCCCGACAGATTCAACTCCCGGTCCTGAGGGCTGAAGCGCGACATAAACCTTCTGGTTGTACCAGATCATGCACGGCTGCAAATAGTCCTTTGATGCACTCCACCTTGCATCAGCGAAAAACGAAAAATTAGAAGAAAGTTCCCCCCCGCCGCCAAGACCTGCTCCAGCTGAGATTGTCCTGTTGGATGGAACTGCGCCAATATCATCCGGGCTTAATGCATCCGAACCTCCGGCCCCGTGGGTATCCTTATGTGCCGTTGGCGTTCTGGCGTTTGAAAGTCGAGAATCGTTACCCTGACACGATGTGCCTTCAGTGCTGCCATACTTGACGCTAAGAGTGCGGTCGGATTCAAGCGTTCCACCTCCATCAAGTCCAGATCCGGCTATGATTTTCACACTTTTTCTAGCCAGCGTCTCATGCGCCCCTGTATCAGCGTTATGCGTGCTGACTTTGCGGTCCACATACTCCCGTGTTGCAAGCACCTGAGCTGGGTCGATCTCTATGTTGATAACGGAAGCATCAAGCACGCGAATGATGAGCCGCACCAACAGATCTGTCGCCGCGCCGGAACTGATGTCCGGCTTCTCGGTCAATGGCGTATTGCCAACGGCAAAGAGTGTCCCGTCACTCATCCACAGACCTACTTCACGAATATACCATCCTCCCTGTGCCTGCGGGATAAACAGCTCTGCCGTGAACAGGTCAGGAGTATCCGGATCAAGCACAATGTCGTTGATCTGGGCACGGAAACGTTCATTCACAAGAGCAGTCATTGAAGAATCAGGCATAACAGAGCTTCCTCCGCCATCACCGACAGACATATGCGTCAGCTTGACGGATGTTCCCTGTGCTAGTGCTTCTCTGACGGCATTGCGTCCGGCATTGGTCGTTACGGTACGGAATTGCTGACTCATGAGTTCCCCTCCGGGTTAATGGTCAAAACAGGCTGCCATTGTGCTGCAATGCCCGCATTCAATGAACATGTCTGCTCCAGATCCGTGATTTCTTCTGGCCAGACGGTCACCGTGTTGCCAATGCCAAGCGTAGCACCAAAACGTGTTTCACAGTTGCTGCCCAAAGCTACTGTGATGCCGAGATGGTCGAGATGTGACCGAGTATTCTTTGTCTCAAGAACGATCTGGCGGGCGCGGTTGATGTCGTCCGCAACGATGCCCTGTTCAAACAGCGTCACAAGAACCTTGAAATGGTACGGCTGGCCACCTTCGTAGTCGAACCATTCGGTCACAGTCGTCTCGACATTGCCGAGGGCGGCGGTCACAGCGGTTTCCACGGCCCACGGAGTCCCCTTTTTGCGGTGAACGGCAATGGCCGTCTTTACCATCTCTAGCTTTTCAGCGTAGGTCCGGGCAATTTCGTAACTGTCCACATGAAGTTGCCATGCCAGTATGTCTAGTAGAGGTTCATCCAGATCTTTCAGACCTCCGGCAAGCTCCGCAATGCGACGCAATGGCGGCAGCAAATCCGTCTCCTTACCGTACAACCGCGCGTACAGGAGAAGCGACGGAATTGCTTGAACGGACGGGGCAAGCAGCCTGTCCAGAGCCTCTGTCGCAGCCCGTATGGCAGGATCGCCAGCGATGGAGTCCGGGAGCAATTCCAGAAACGGCGTAGAACCAATGCGCCGGCTACTCATCTTCGACCCCTCCAAAAGTCATGGACACAGAGGTTTCACGCGCTATTTGCGTTTTTTCAATCGCATTGAAGACGGGAGTCGTCAGTTCCACGCGCTTTGCTCCGGCATTATGGAGCCTAGAGATCAGTTCATCCGGATTGATATCCCTTCCCGGCTTCGACCGCTGCCAGATTCGATACCCCTCAACGGCAGCATCCACGGCTTTGGTGATTGAGGTCAACAAAGTGGAATCGCAAGATGCCAAAAACCATTTTCCGGAAATCGCATATGTGACGGTATCCGGAGCATCTACCTGCACCATGTCAGTAAGCGGGCGCACATCCTTGGGGGTCAATGCGTTCTCTACCTTTTCAATCATGGCCTCATCCGGCAATTCCCCGTCCGTCATGACAAAACGAACGTCAACAACTCCCGGTGTAGGTGACGTCACGCTTACTGATGCAATGTCGCTGCTCACCGCCCGCACCCGCGCTTCATAAGCACCATCTGGACCGGCCACGGAAAAACTTTCCGGAGCCAT
This sequence comes from uncultured Desulfovibrio sp., assembly GCA_946490455.1. Classification (GTDB taxonomy): domain Bacteria; phylum Desulfobacterota; class Desulfovibrionia; order Desulfovibrionales; family Desulfovibrionaceae; genus Bilophila. The sequence goes on from CAMLXE010000084.1 coordinate 2,471, forward strand.
TCGGATACGCTCCCGAAACCGTTCGTCTCCTTCCTCATCACAGCCGGAAAGAGTGATGTCCATATTGATCACGGACGTGATATACGGAATAGGGTCAACAAGGCGACATATCTGGCCAGGTAGCAGTCCGTTGCCAGCGGCTCCCGCTTCCGTACACTGTACGGCCACCTCAATGAATGTCTCGCCAGCGGGAAGAATAGCATCAGAAATCGTTGCAAACATGATGTCTGCGGACTGCGTGGTCACGCGCGTCCCCGAAGGCACCGGCACAGCGAACTCCAGCGCATCGGTCATCCCGAAACGTACAGTTGTTCTTGCAGGTTGCGGCTGAATGCGGCTCACACCCATAGGTGCGCCAATATGGTCAAGATGCCCCCCCTGAGCATAGGCGAGAAGATTCTGCTTCCCGGCAAAATCAATCAGTCCGTTCTGCACTGAAATGACATAGGCGAGTGTTTCAAGAAAGAGACGTACGGGGTCTCCGGGCTGAAGCGTTGTTCGGGCAATGGCCTCATACGCCGTGATGATATCCGTCTCTGTCTCTTCAGCACTCTGGGGCGTGAAAGAAATTGAAGGCAAGGCCGAAAGATCAACGGAACTCATCGATATACTCCTTGCGAATTTCAACGGTAATGACAGGTATCAGTTTTCCCTCGGCAGCACTGTTCGTATCCTTCTTGAACGTCACACTTCTGACCCGAATACGAGGCACATACCGCTCAAGGCTTTGCCCTATTTCAGCGACAAGAAGCGGCATGACTTCCGGCAACGGCAGGTCAATCACATCCCATGACAGGCCGAAATCACGATCCAAAGGCACGGATCCTTTCCGTGTAGCAAGTACAGTGCGGACTTCCTGCGCCAGTCCCTTCAGTCCTGTCGCGCCTATTTCAACAGACGCGGGAACACTCATATCGACTGTAAGATCCATCAGTTGTACTCCGTGAGGTTCAAGGACACTTCTGCGCTCATAGTCACACCGTTGTGAAAAATCCTGTGCTGTACATCAATGCTCCTGAGTACATACAAACCGTAGTATGTCAGACCGAGCACCAGAGGCATCTCGTCGCCGAGTTCCGCCAGTTCAAGTAACGAATCAAGACGCTTATCTACAGTCAAAGCCAGAGGAGTCAGCGGAAAAATCTGTACGGTCAGACTCAGACCATCAAGATTACGCCCCGTATGATGCAGTTTTGGAAGTCCAGATAGGCACTTGTACTCCGAGAACTGAATCTCCCTCTGCCTTCTGAGCTCACGAAAGGTCGCTACTTCTACATCTGTCACGGTAAAAAAGAATGTGCCTATAATACCTTGGTACATCATCGCGGTCCTCCAGTTGCCCCACCATGAGGACAGTCATGAATATGGCTGAGAAAAGAAACTCCGTTCACGACAACATCCCCTTCAGTGACGGTTATGTTACCACGATGTATAATGTCACCTTGTGTCGTGGCCACAGTCCCGCGGCCTTCTGTCCCACTCATCGAGAGCGCAGGAGTATTCAATCCGATACGTTGCTCCGAGGTCAGATCAAGTGATCCAGTAGCCGTCACTTTCCCACTTCCCTGAAGAGTGACTTCAATGTTTCCAGTCACAGTGGCTTCTATATTCCCCTTGACTGACGCGATGAGCGTGTGAGTCTTACGGTCATATTCAAGCGTGGTTCCATCGCTGAACCTTCGGTGGAACTTATCTCCACTCGATACTGGTGGAGACTGTGATCCATACATGGAGCCAAGCACAAACCCCTCTTCCAGCCCGTTACCGAGAAACAGGCACAACACCTGATCGCCTATGTCCGGGAGGTCAAAGACCATGTCTCCCTTGGCACGAGGTACCAGCACTGGAAGCCATCCAGAGATGAGTTTTGTAGTTACTGTGTCACGAAATTCCACCCGGACACGGTGCTTCTCCGGTTGACGTGAAACGACAAACCCCACGCGAATGAGTTCGTACAGCGTCATGTCCATCAGTAATCCAGAGCCTTTTCCAGTTCGAGACTGGTCGTATAACCGCCATCAGTCGAAAATGAATGTGTCGCCTGAGCTATCATATATCTCGCATCGAAGCGGCCCCATCCTTGAATATCAAGCACTGTTCCCGCCCGGAACCGAGTATCCCCCATACCGGACAGGGAGCCGGTCTGTTCCTTACGGTTCTTGTCGCGCAATTCAGCCTTCGCCATGCGTTCGGCCTGCGCCTGATTCTCAACTCGCTTGTTGATATAGAGTACGCGTCCCGTTGTCGGCGGTATCTTAGGCTCGTACTCAGTCTCTATCGTCTCCGAATCAGTAGCCCGCGTGTATCCGACAACGCATTGCGTATAGATACCGTCAGTAGTCCGTTTAGATCGAAACGATTGAAAATTAAGTTCTTCTCCGGGACTATCTTCTGTTGCCCGTCTTACGATGATGGGAGGAAGCTGGTCGGCAGTCTGTCCCGCATAAACGACCACACGGTCTCCCTTCACCGCCAGACGAAGCCCCTGTTCCTTCGCGATGCGTTGCAGGAACTCAAGATCGCTCTCTTGCCTCTGTTCCACACGTTCATAGATCAGTTCAGGTCCCCGATAGAGCATATCCATTCCTGCCGCCCCGGCGATATCAGAAATGACCGTGGTGATCGGTGTTTTCTCCCACGCACGAGTTTTCTTCTGGAGCATGAGCGAAGACTTCACGGCAGCCGGAACGGCCTTGATTGTCACTCTGTCGCCTCCCTCCACGCCTGACTCCAGCTCTATTTCATCAATCTCGAATTTCCCGCAGGGCAATTCCTCCACAGTGCCAATCTCTCGCCAGTTCTCGGTCCGAATGCTTGCCTCGATGATGTCACCAATCTGTGGGAGCCAGTCGCCCTGCCATATCCTGTCCCGGTCCTCCAGCAATATCTGGAGATCATCCAGCTCCTCGTCCGCCTTGTCTGTATAGGTCAGACTGAGAAGGTACGGCATGAGATCGAGTGTCACATCATGCCCCTTGATGCTGATGGAAACGGACGCCCGACGCATCACATTTTCTCCCATGGTGGCAAACTGGAGACCGTTCCTGCCGAAGATACGTCCGGCGCGGTTACACGCACATCACCGCCAAACAGCAGTACATCCATCTCGTCCGTGTTTTCCGGCAACAGCACGCCAAACTGGACCTCAGCCCCATACAGATCTTTGGCAAGCTGATCCCACGCCTGCCCCTGCATTGTTGTTTTTTCACTGGGCATGTGCCGTCCTCGTTCTGTTGGAGCGCATACGGTCAAGCGCACGCCTGACCAGTTTCTCAAACTCCGGCTCCAACAATCTCAATTCGCGTTTCAGAGCCGCCGCGCTTTTTTCATCAGCAATGTGAAAATGTTGCACGACCTGTATTCCCTCGGATTGAGCTGCCTTTGAGCTGCCGTTTTCAAGCAAGACCGGCGTCCGGGGGAGAACAGGAGCAGTGCTTGAACTGGACGATGGTGAAGCGGAAATGCCGATACGTCCCGAAGACGAACGTCCTGCAGCGGGAATGAACACGGTCTGAAAACGGTTTCCGCTGTCCAGTGACACGACGGTGACTGGTCCGGCCCCCTTCCCTTTTCGGCTTCCGCTCTTCTTTCCTTCGCCTTCTCCCCATCCGTCGAAATTCACTGATCCGGCTGTCGGCAGAGGCTTCGCTCCAACGGGCTTTTCCGGCCTTGGTGCGGACTCTGAAAAACTTGTGGACGGGGGTGCACTGACGGAAGACTCCTTTTTCTCTTCAGCCTTTTTTTTCGGAGGAGTACGGTCTTCAAGAGGTCCCATGTTCCAGTCCGCAGACATGCTTGGATCATACTTTGGGTTCCATTTCAGCGCATCCAGTGCCTGCCCGACCTTGTCCACAGCTGAAAAAATCCAGTCGATACCTGTTTTGATGCCTGAAAGTGCCTTGTCGAAAATCCCGCCGATCCAGTCCCACGCTTTCTGAAAATAGGGGCCAACTCTGTCCCAGTTATCCATTAGCCAACCGGCAGCCAGACCAAGCCCTGTCAGGGCAATGCCTACAGGAGTAAAGTTAAGCCCCCTGAAAATGATACCCAGACGTTTTGTCGCCTGTCCCAACAAGCCGAAACTACCAGCAACAGCCTTCGTGGACATACCCCATGCCGACTGTGCGGCACGATTCAGAATCGTTGCCCTTGTTCCGGCATTCGTCGCTACCGTATTGGCTATGGTCACACCGCGCAGCCGCAGCAACCCGCCTCTCACGAGATTAAGCGTCGTTGCCATGCCGTTATAGGCATAGCCGAACACGATCCCGCCGACGGTCAACGCAGCCAGCGCCCCCACGCCGGTGAGCAACGCCGTGGTAACATTCGGGTATGTTTCTGCAAACTTGGTGACAACGCCGACTCCCTTGCTCAATGTTCCGAGCAAAGCGTTGTAGGCCGGAAGAGCCGCATTGCCTACAGTAATGCCAAGGTTTCGCGTCTGTTGTGCCAGTCTGGCTTCAGCCGTGGCCGTGGTCTGCATTCGGTTCCGATATTCATCAAGAACCGAATTGGTTACATCCGAATTGGCTATACTGAAAGCCTGTTCAAGCAGATCAAGATTTTCAAGCAATGGTGCAATGGCAGCGATACTTTCATCCCCAAAAAGTTTCATGGAAACAGCGTTCTGCATTTCACGGGGGACCTGTTTAAGCTGCCTCAAAAGCGTCATAATTGCACTTTTTGCATCGGCCTGCATCTGCTTCTGCATGGCTCCAGGTTCAAGTCCAAGACGACTGAAAATCTCCTTCTGATCCTTTGTCATGGCGTTGCCGAGAGTCAGGACCTTGGAAAAATTCTTCATGGCCGTTCCAGCCACTTCCACCTGTGCACCAGAAGCCTTGAACGCCATGCCGAGCGCAGCTATGTCCTGTGATGCCATCCCGGAGCCCTTCATAAGCGGCCCCATACGGGTGAAAATCTGGTCGATCTCTCCGGCCTCGCCGTTCATCTCGTTCGACAGTGCGTTGATC
>CAMLXE010000085.1 GCA_946490455.1 uncultured Desulfovibrio sp.
CATTTTTTAATATTAATGTCATACTATAAAAGGAGTTTATTTTCTTTTACAAGAGAATTGAGTTCTTCAAGAAAGAGGGCTCTGCCTTATAATAGCTGCGATTGCTAGCGGATGTGTTCCCCCGGCAGATCATGCCGGAGACATATTGCCCTAGTTGCTGGGTGGAAAACATGAGCCAGCTGTGTTCATCGGGGGATGTCCTTTCTATGAACTCAAAAAGCTCAAGATGTTCTGAATTGATTTGCAGTGGGGGCTGTCAAGGAAAGCGATACACGGCCTTATCCCATGGTGACAGAACATCGTTTTTGAAGACCCTAAACCCCTCAGGTCTGAGCTTGGTTCCGTGGATGTCAATTTTTTCCAGATTCCCAAATGATGACAAGGCTAAAACTTTCCCGCTCTCTCTTTTCAAGCCAGGCGTGGCAGGGTTGATCCTTGAAATTGTTCCAAGCGGCTAAAGGATGCTGACGTACAAGGTTGGTAAAGGCTTCCAAAACTTTTCTATCTACTCTGGTGCGGTAGTTTTTATCTCCCTCCACGTCCAGCAGTATCTGTCTATTATCATCCCGCCAGATATGGATGGTTCTGGGGCGTTCCATACCCGCCGGACTGGAATGAGAACGAGTGCAACTTTTCTTCACTTTTTTCGCTTGCAGTGAGGGGGTGCAGCATAGATAAAAATCGAAAGCAATATGACATCAGTAATGTCCTCATGGCAAGAACAGCCTCAGACATTTTTAGACTGTACTCTAGTTGAATCTGAAGCTCTGCATCACTTTTTCCACTTGGGGGGCGTAGAATTCTGCCTTATGCTTCGGGTAGCTCATGCGGACAATACAGGCTGCATCATTTCTTAAAAAGCACTTGATATAGACAATATCCTCACCCGCAAAGCCTGAGACTACAAACCAGCCCTTTTCGTCGTTGATTCGTCTGTAGGTAACATCCAGCCCGTGAGAGAGTTCGATCAGCACATCCTCCATTTTCTGTCCCATGACCATATAGCCATAAGTTCCATAGGCAAGCATGGTGAAGCCTTTATTGTCACGCACCGTTACGCCGTCTCCGTTATCGGCTTCCAGTACGTTGTAATTCCCCGGCAGCCAGGAGAGAGAAAAACCGAAGCGGTTGTTGCTGTAGTGTGGGGCGGCTCCGGCGACCTCGGCCAAGCCGGGCATGGCCTCGTAAAGGGTGGAGCCTCCTCCCGCACCAAAGGCAAACTCTCCCCACAGGATACGGAGCGGCTTGTTTTGGAAGCTTTTCAGCCAATGCCAGCACTGTTCGTTTGACCCCCCAAAGCAATTGCCCATTAAGTCCAGCACCTGCCCATCCCTTGTCCGAAACAGATGTCCGTATCCGATAAGCGCCATTCCCTTTCCATTTAGACCTAGGTATTCCACCTCTTCCAGCCTGAGATCCGTCCAGTGATGTTCCCCGATCGCCTCGCTACTGGTATGAATTTCGTTTTTTCCCACAAGAGTTTCGTAGGAATAGCCGTTTTCGTCTTCCCAGAGAAAAAGTAGTTTTCCGTCCAGCGGGCGGTGCTCCTTCAGGCCGGGGCCGCTGGTATGGAAAATATGCAGCGTTGTGCCCTGGTCAGAGAGCAGGGAGAGCAGCTTTTTGCCATCTTGAGAAGACTCCACCTGATAGAAGGAAAGGCCGCTGGTCTGCGTGAGAGAAATATTCCAATCTTCATACACACAGGTTTGTGCAAAAGCTTCTCCATCACGCACAAGGCGCAGCCACTTGCCGATATCCGCATTAAAGGTTCCCCCGATTTTGCAGGACGGCAGACCTTCAATGCTGCTCAGAAGCTGAATTTCGATCCCCATTTCCTGTAGCTCGCTTTTTGAGCTTGCCACTTCAACGGCTGCAGCCTGACTATACGTAAAAAGGCATAGTATAAAGAGGATGAAGAACCGCATAGAAACCTCCTGCTACATAGACAGTCATGAATGTAGATGCATTATTCAATGCCAAGTTCTCTAGTCGTTATATATATGATTCATCACTTGCAAGGATGTTCATTGATCTTATCGTAAAGATTTCTATATTGATTGTGGGCTGTTCTTTGATCTTGCATAGAGATTAAACAGACACAAAAGACTAGTAAGGATGTAAACCATTTTTATAAATAGAATTCCTGATTATTCAAGAATACGGACCTGAGCCTTGATGGCTTCAGCCCGAAAATACCCCTGCTCAAGCACCCCCACGCTGCCGCCGTTTACTTCTTCGTAGTAAGCCGCCATCATATCCACATAGTTCTGCCAGGCTTCCTGCGATTTGTTCAGGCGTTCCAGGCAGGAATCAGGCCGATCGGCTTGCCCGCACATCATTCTGGCGTGACTCAGTTCTTTGTCCAGTCTGTTTTGCCAATACTTGATGGCATTGGCGTTGCACTCACGCATTTCCAGAGTAGAAGAGCTGTGCGAGACGCAGGTCTTGAAGCCGGGGGCCAATTCTTCCACTGTGTTGATGAGCGTGGAGGACGTTTGTGCCACAGGTCCCTCCTGCCCCACCAAAATGTCAGCCGGAGCCACAATTTTACCAGAATTCGGCACATAGAAATAGTCATACGAGGAAGTTTTGCCGTCCGACCAGTGCGCTAGCGTACAGTCCATCTCCACGAGACAATTGGGGGTGGCTTCCGCAAATTCAGGCAGGACGTTCTGCCCCATGGCCACATCAAGAATAATGCCGTTCTCCAGCTGCAGCTGATAACCGTAGGCGTCTTCATAGCTGACAGGCCTGATCAGCCGTCCACTGATGTGGAACTGGGCCACTTCATTGGGTGTCACGGCAAAAAACTGTCTCAGTGTACTCCTCGTGATGACGTCCTGATTGGTATCCTGAATAAAGGTATAGTGGTATACAGCATAGCCGACGGATTCAGCCGTATACTCCGCCATAAGGATTTCCATGCTGCCATCCCCGTCCAGATCCGCGAAGTTCAGAATCTTGTGGACACGGGGAGCGGCCCATGTTGCCTCAACGTCCTTCAGAGCCACATATTGGGTCAGCAGATGCCAGCCGTTGGCATCATGCAGCATGACCACGGAATGCTGACCTTTTTGGGGATTTTGCGGGAGGGCAGGATTTTTCGCAAAAAGCGGAACATCGAGTTGCCAGCTCACCCCCTGACTCCGTGCCGGTACCATATTCTGGGACACAATAAGCAGCTCTTCCTGTCCATCCCCGTCCAGATCCACTCTATAGGCCTGCTCCAGCTGGGGCTGGGGATTCTCTACCCCCTTTTGGGTTAGATACTGATGCACAGGTGTGGGATCACCGAGATAGGACTGGACGGGACGAGGCATGGCTCTCCAAGAAGAGGCGAGCTGCAATCCACGGGAAGTGTCTTTTTGATTTTGCTGCAAAAGCTGAGCAAAAGCTGGGTAACCGTCCAGCATATCAGCGGCAAGCCATAGGGGACCATTCTTATCATCCTGATAAAAGCCTCCGAGGCGAGTATTCTCAAAAGAAAAAACAGATGCTTTGCCTTTGCTTGCCGGGCTTGCTTGTGCTAGGGCGTGCGACTGCAAGAACAGACTTCCCAGCAGACAAAGACCCAGTGCCCATTTCCCGAGTTTCATATTGTCCTCCATCATGCTTGTTCTCTGCCTCCAGCGAAGCGGCAATGACCGTACGTCAAACGATAGACTTCGACATGCTCTTGTTCGGTAGACTGGAGCAAAATTTTTTGCCTGCCCCAACCTTAGCAAGGCGTCTTTTTTTTGCATCATCCTGATGATGGATTTGTCCTGTTTTTTTTAAATGTCTCATCATTGAAAAAAGATGATCTCATCACGACAATGAGAAAGACGTTGCAAGCCTCATGAAAATTTTTTTGCGACGTCATTTTGGTAAGGATGCGTTCTTCGGGGTGGTGGGCCATACTCTTGCCATGTCGCTCCCGACTAATGGAGGTTCCCATGCAAAAAAGATTTATGATGTTTGGAATGGTGCTGCTTTTCAGCCTGTCTTTCTGGAGTTGCCCGGCCTGGAGTGGCGAAGGATCCGCCATCATGGCCGCCATCCTTGAGAACGATCCCTCCGCGTTGCAAGAGGCATTGCAGTCGGGCGTCAGGCTCGATGTGACGGACAGCCATGGCCATACCCCCCTGGATATGGCGCTGGCGCATGGAAATGCGTTCAGCGCACCGGGCATGGTGGAGCTCTTGCTGCGGCACGGAGCCCGCCCCGGTCCCGGCCTGGCCGATCCGGCCCTGACACTGGCGCGCCTGCTTGCCACCCAGGCACCCCTCAGTCAACTGGAGGCCGCATTACAGGCCGGAGGCAAGGCGGATTCCACCATGCCCAATGGCTTTACCGCCTTTTTGTGGGCTGCGGCACTCTACCCTAATCCGGCCGTTCTGGAAGCCCTGGTGAAGGCCGGGGCCAACCCCCGACAAGTTCTGCCGGGGGGCGACGCCCGACTGGGGGACAATGCGCTTTTACTGGCGGCCGAGTATAACAGGAACCCGGAGATTATCCGTTTTCTGCTGCGTAGTGGCCTTGATGTGAATAGTAGGTCGTCTCTGCTGGGGGACAGTGCCCTGATGATGGCCTGCCGGGCGAACAAAAATCCTGCTGTGGCGGAAACCCTGATCCGTCACGGTGCCGATGTGAACATACGCAATGGGGTCGCCTGTTCAGCCTTTCTGTTCGCGGCGCGACGGGCGGACGGCTTGGTCCTCCTGCGTCTGCTGGCGGAGCGGGGGGCGGACGTACTGGCTGCCGATGCCAGCCTTTCCAATGCCCTGCACGCCGCCTGTTCAGGGCAGAGCGGCCTTTCCTCCGTCCGCTTTTTGCTATCCGTGGGCCTGCCCGTCAATGGGCGGAGCGGGCAGGATTTTGGCGCGTACAGCCCCCTGATGCTTGCCGTACGGAACGACGCTCCTGATGCGGACGTCATCCGTCTGCTGTTGCAACATGGGGCGGATCCGAGCCTGCGTGACTTGGACGGAAAGCGGGCTGGGGACGAGCTGTCCGTCGAGCGTATCATTTGGCTGAAACAGAACGGTCTGGCTGAAATCTTGTAGAATTGATCAAGGTGCGATGTTGCACTTGGGCGAAAAACATATATGTCTGAGGGTGACTAAAGGTCGCCCATCGCACAGAGGAAAAACAGAGGCGATATCATGGGGGCAATTCATCTAGGGACTTTCTCAGGCAGGGTGGACAGCCATGATATCGCCTCTTGTTTCATCATCTGTTGTCATAATCCGCGTCATGACTGTTGTCAGGACGGGAGCTGGCAGGTTCGCGTACCCTCATATAGGTATCTGCATTGTTGATGACATACCAGAGTCCGTCCTGGTACTGCTTGACCCAGACTATACGGCGGCTGTCAGACCCTGATGAGATCAGGAAGACCCGGACATAGTCGGCCTCGTTCGACTTGCCGGAAAAGACCAGCGAATAATTCTCGGGCGACATGCGGTAGCCGTTTTGAGGACTCGTTCCCGAAGCAAAACTTCTGAATATGTAGTGGCAGGCGGGATCCTTCAGGCGACGTGCAAATGTCACATACTTCTGTTTTTTTTCCCAGTTGGCATCAGCGTGCATGATATAGCGCAGCATCTTGGATGCTTCCGTCCGGCGACTGGGATCAAAGTAGCAGAATATGGCGTCAAAATACATTTTGACAGCCCCTTCGGGACTCCTGGCAACGGAGTTGCAACGTGATTTGAACTCGGCAAAGGTCGAAGGAAGCCCTGCCGGGGCGGAGGGGGATGATGTCGCGTTTTCAAGGTTGATAAGCTGATTTATAATATCAGTAGGATTGAGTGACGGGGAAAAATTTTGGGGTACGCATGCAGTAACAAGCATACCGCAAAGTAAAGCCAGACAGGTGATGATATATCTCTTCATGTGCTTATTCCTCCAAGAACTCGTGTTTTGGGCAATACTGAAAGAATTTTGAAGCTGTCCCGGAGAGTTTTCACCTGTCTGACTATACAGGCTTGTCAGCGGGCAGACTTCCAATAGGTCTTGTCATTGACCATATCCCAGAAACGCTCCTGATCTATGTCAGTTACGATACGGGCCTTGACGCATCCGGCCGGAGAGACCTTGGGAAATGCCAGAGACTGTCCGTAGGACAGGCCAAACTGGGTGTTCACGTCTATGGCGCAGGTCTTTTCTTCGGTAATAATGCTTGGATCAATGATTGCGGCGGCTACCAGAACGTCCCAGACAAAATGGGTAAAGTTGGCGTCCTTGGCAAAGGACTGTCCGACAACGGATTTTTTCAGAATATCAGCCTGTGCGCTCTTGCCGAGGCTGGCAAGGAAGCGGTCATAATGGTTTTTGTGGAAAACGACCTTTTCGCATACATCCAGGCCGAATACGACTTGTTCCTTAAACGGTGCGCGCACAGTCATTTGAGCGGCTTCGGGGTCTATCCACCAGTTGAATTCCGCCGCAGGCGTTACGTTGCCCGGCTGGAAGAAAGCGCCGCCCATGTAGACAACGCGCTTGACCAGAGGCACGATATCGGGAGCCATGCGGATGGCAGCGGCCAAGTTGGTGCAGGGCCCGATGGCGGCGATAGTTACTTCATGAGGGTTCGCCCGGATGGTGTCGATGATGAAGTTGACGGCATGTATGTCTAGCGGTTTGAATTTGGGTTCACTTTTGTAGTGTTTTTTATAAAATTCCAGCCAGCTTGTAGGTTCGGGACGGCCAATGGAACCAAGCCAGGCGTCGTGTCCCATGCCGAACTGGGCACGTTCCATTTCAAAAAGTTCATGGCGCTGCGGACGCAGAGGATAGCGCATGCCTTCCACTACTGGGATATCGAGTCCTTCAATTTCCAGCTGGCGCAATCCGTAGGCTACGCCCTCCTGCACCCAGCTGTTGCCGGTGACGCAGGTCACGCCAAGCAGATCTATGCCCGGCGCATTGGCCAGCATGATGAGGGCGACCCCGTCGTCGAACATCTCGACCATATCCGTATCCAGCAAGACTTTTTCTTTCTGCTGGGCCGCCTGGACACTTGTTCCGCAGAGCAGGCAAAACGCCGCTACGCTCAACAATATATGACTAATGATTCTCATGAGTGTACTCCTTGCTTATTTTGTCCTGTCAGAGCCCGAAAGGGCTGCGACGTCCTCTTGAAGGATAGTCAAGGCTCAACATTACGTCATGGGGTCAGTGATGCCTAGGTGATAACCACAATCGTTCAAAAAAATTTTTCGAATAGAGCTATGGAAGTAGTTTATGGTAGGATTGTATGGAAAAATTCCTAACGTCCTTTGAAATATACGTCCACATAATCGACTACGGGATCACAGGGGTTATCCATTTGCTGGAGCCGCCAGTACTTGCGGTTTTTCGTTACGCGAAATGTAAATTCTCCCGAGCGGGGACAGGGCTTTCCGCCGGCAATATGGCTCACCCGTGTGACAAGAACCCCCGTGAC
>CAMLXE010000086.1 GCA_946490455.1 uncultured Desulfovibrio sp.
CTCTTCATATTCTTCTGCCGTAATGACCTGATCGGCAAGGCCGGAGGCCCGTCCCATGGGGACAAGCAGGAAAATATGCCATGCAGCAGCGCCAACTCGCTCGCACAATTCAAATATCTTCTTGAAATCGTGGAGATTGTTCTTTGTTACTGTGGTATTGATCTGAAATTCCACACCAGCTTTCTTCAGATATTCAATACCGCGCATGGATGCCTCAAAGGCTCCCGGTACTCCACGAAAGGCATCATGCGTTTCCGCATTGTAGCCATCAATGGAAATGGAACAGCGCTGCACGCCGGCCTCACGAATCATGGCAGCATTTTCCGGTGTGATGAGCGTTCCGTTGGGCGACATGACACAACGCAGCCCCTTGCCTGTTGCATAGGCAATCAGCTCATACACATCGGAGCGCATCATGGGATCGCCACCGGTGAAAATGATGATCGGATTCCCGACCTCCGGAAAGGTATCAATCAGAGCCTTGGCTTCAGCGGTGGAAAGTTCCCCCGGATAGGGTTCCGGATGAGCCTCGGCCCGACAATGCCGACATGCCAGATTGCAGGAACGGGTCACTTCCCAGGCAATCAGCCGACATGCCGGAGAACCGTCCTCCAGCGTCCGGGGAGGCATCCCGCCAGGGTGCCCGGAAGTTTTTCCCCCCGGATGGCAAGCCGCAGAATGTCCTGCTCCCGGATGCTGCCCCTCATGGCGCTGAGACTCGTCACCGAGTCCGCAGGGAGGTTCATGACAGATCATCGTACCCATCCTTCCTTCAGAGCCTGTTCCGTATAGTAGGTCATGATGATTTTGGCTCCAGACCGCCGGATTCCAAGCAGCGATTCCATGGCTACCGCCTTTTCATCAATCCAGCCGTTCAGCGCTGCAGCTCTGATCATGGAGTATTCACCGCTCACCTGATAGGCAGCCACGGGAACGTCAAAATTATCACGGATCAGCCGGATAATATCCTGATAGGGACCGGCAGGCTTGACCATAATAATGTCGGCGCCCTCGGCGATGTCGGCAGACGCTTCACGCATGGCTTCTACAGCATTTCCCGGATCCATCTGATATGTCTTGCGATCTCCATGATGCGGAGTGGACTCGGCAGCATCACGGAATGGTCCGTAAAAGGCAGAAGCGTATTTTACGGCATAGGACATGATGGGAATATTGACGAAGCCGGCCCCGTCAAGCGCTGCCCGGATGGCCTGTACACGACCATCCATCATATCGGAGGGGGCAACAAGATCAGCTCCTGCCTCGACATGGCTCAGGGCCGTTTTGGCAATCAGCTCCAGGGTGGGATCGTTCTCCACCTCTCCGCAGGTATCGCCCTGCCGCAAAATACCGCAATGGCCGTGCGAAGTGTATTCACACAGGCATACATCTGTCGCGACCTGAAGTTGAGGCCATCTGGCCTTGAGCATCCGCACGGCCCGCTGAACGATTCCATCCGGCGCATAGGCTTCGGTAGCGTACTCATCCTTGCTTTTGGGAATTCCAAACAGCATGAGTGAGCGCAATCCGCTATCGACAGCGGCCTCCACCTTCCTTTCAAGCTGCTTCAGCGAAAGCTGGCACTGCCCCGGCATGGAAGGAATTTCCCTCATGAAAGCTTCATCCGGGGTATCCACCACAAAATAGAGCATCATGAGATCGGAAGCCGAAAGGCTTGTTTCCCGTACCATTTCCCGAATAACGGGATTACGCCGCAAACGGCGTCCACGATAAAATTCGTTCATTTTGCTGTCCTTTCAGGAAACATCCTGCACGTTACAGAAGCAATAACACTGAAACCTATTCCGGGCGCCGAATTTCGTCATCCGTAAGATAACAGGCCGGATCTTCTGCCCAGGGATCGCCATAGTATGCTTCCGCACGTGAACGGAAATTGCCGCCGCAGATATTCAGGAAACGGCAGCCTGCGCAGCGTCCACGCACATGTGCCTTCTTGTTCTTCATCTTGTGCAACAGCTCAATGGTGGGGTCATCCCATATTTCGGAGAACGGACGTTCGAGCACGTTGCCAAAGACATGGTTGCGCCAGAACTGATCCGCATGCACCTTTCCATCCCACGAAATGCAGCCTATGCCGCGGCCGGAGCTGTTGCCTTCGTTGAACTGAAGCAGCTTGAACACTTCTTCAGCCCGTTTCGGATCTTCCCTGCGCAGACGCATCCAGACGTAGGGACCATCAGCATGGTTGTCCACGGTAAGAACCTCTGTCGGACGCCCTTCCTCAAACAGGGTCCGGGTCTCATCCATGATCAGGTCCACCACGGCACGCGTTTCCGCATGATTCAGGTCTTCCTTGATCAGTTCGGAACCACGTCCCGAATACACCAGATGGTAGAAACAGATACGCGGCACTTCAAGCTCACGGAGCAATTTGAAGACCTTGGGGATTTCAACCACATTGCGCTTGTTGATGGTAAACCGGAACCCGACCTTGAGCCCTTCGGCCTTGCAGTTTTCAACGCCCTGCAACGCTTTCTTGTACGAATTGGGCACGCCGCGGAACCTGTCATGGACTTCTTCCGCACCGTCCAGAGAAATCCCCACATAGGACAGATTGATGGCCTTGAGTTCACGTGCCTTTTCACGGGTAATCAGCGTACCGTTGGTTGAAATGACAGCCCGCATTCCCTTTTCGGTGGCATAGGCGGCAAGCTCGGGCAGGTCCTGCCGAACCAGAGGTTCCCCTCCGGAAAACAGCATGACAGGAGCACCATAGGCGGCAAGGTCATCAATAATGGCCTTTCCCTGTTCTGTCGAAATCTCATCCTTTCCATCAGGGTCAACGGCCTGTGCGTAGCAGTGCACGCACTTCAGATTGCAGCGACGGGTCATGTTCCAGACCACAACCGGCTTTTTGTCCTCGGAGAACTGAAGCAGATGCGAAGGAAGCTGACCGGACTGACGCCCATAGCGCAGGGCATCGGAAGCTTCCACCTGACCACAGTACAATTTGGATATGCCTATCATGAAAACTCCTTTGGAGATTATAACATCTAAAAATCATCTGTCCTTGCGGATAATGCCTCCAGCCAGCACATAGCCATGTTCATCAAACACGGCGACAAGCTGTCCCGGAGCATAAGGAAGCTGAGGAGAATGGAACCTGACGAGCATTCGGGCCGTACCGTCAGTACCATCCGGGCCTCCCCCCACCAGATGCACGTCTGCCGGGATGGCCTTCTGCCGATACCGGACCCGAACCCACAGGTCATTGGGCCAGAGAGCAGGAGGCACCACAAAATTCAGTTCATCCGCGGCACAGCTGTTTACAGGCAGCGCTGCCGCAGTTCCCAGCAGCAGGGCATTGCGTGTACGGTCCTTGCCGATGACATACAGAGGTTCCTTCCAGGAGACCCCCAGTCCGCGACGCTGTCCTTCGGTATATTGCCATAATCCACCGTGCCTGCCTACCACGAGACCATCTTCCAGCACCATCGGGCCACCGGCGGGAAGTCTGACGCCCGAAGCCTTCAGAAAGCTGCGGTAATCATCATCGGGAATAAAGCAGATCTCCTGACTTTCCCCGGGCAGGGGAACGGGAAGTCCCCACGCCTCAAGGGTATCCCGGACCGCACTCTTGCGCGTCGTTCCCAGAGGGAAAACCGCCCTGTGCAGACGCGCGGCAGGAACAAGTGCCAGAAAATAACTCTGATCCTTGGTTTCATCCTCCCCCTGTCGCAATGCCAGCCCATAACGGGGATGCGTCTCAAGCCGGACATAATGTCCGGTGGCAAGCTGATCCGCACCAAGACGCTCTGCCTCATCAAGCAGAAGGCCGAACTTGATTTGCGCGTTACAGCGCACGCAGGGATTGGGAGTTCGCCCGGACACATAGGCATCCACAAAGGGCCGGATGATCAGCGCCTCGAACTGTTCGCGCAGATCAAGCACATGGAACTCGACACCCAGTTCCCGGCAGCGGGCTTCAAGCGCCGGTACGGGATCGCTTTCCGGCTCAGTATCCCTGAAACGGGCATGAATGGCCAAAATATCCCGTGCAGGTCTCTCTCTGCACAGAGAGGCCAGAGCGTACAGGCTGTCAGCGCCACCGCTCACGGCTACGGCAATGCTCATGGGGACTCCTCATGTTCTCCACCACGGTGATAATCCGGATTTTTCTCGTTCTGCGGGAACCTTTTCAGCAGAATCTCCTTTTACCACAAAAAAAAATGAAGGGATAGAGCGACCCAGCTCCCCGACCGGAAGCGTCCTGTCGCCATCTGAAACGACGGGATCCCTGCCCGGAGAACATGTTACCAGGTCAATGTCATGAGGCGCCATCTCCCTGCACGCTTCATGCGTTCAGACTGCCAAAAGCTTCATTCATAGCCGCGCATGATGCTGGCCTGAGCAGCATGGGGCGTTTTTTTCGGATAGCGGGGAACGCACGGGGACTTTTCGTCTGGCGAAGAAAAGGACGGTCTTCTTTCTGACGAACCTCCGCCTTAATGAACGCCGGATTCCAGACCAGAAGAAACATAACGCTTCATCTCTCGGCACGCTTTCCTCAAACAGGCCAACCACAACAGGACATGCACAGGCAATGCTCCTGGACCACCCATACAAAAAAGGCTCCCTCTGCCACGAAGGCAGGGGGAGCCGTTCTTCTGAAAAACTGTTCTGTTACCGGAAAATGGTCTGATTGCGGTCAGGTCCCACGGAAACCATGGAAACCGGCACACCGAAAAGCTGTTCCAGACGCTCAACATAGGCACGAGCGGCAGCAGGCAGCTCCTCCCATGTCCTGCAGGCCGAGAGGTCTTCCTTCCAGCCGGGCATGCTTTCATATACGGGAGTCACATGTTCCAGAGCCCCACCTTCCTGAGGCGGATACTTGATATGCTTTCCCTTGTACTCGTAGGCCACGCACAGCTTGATTTCTTCAAAGCCGGAAAGGACATCAAGCTTGGTCAGAGCAATATCGGTCAGGCCGTTCAGGCGGACGCTCTCGCGCAGGACCACGATATCCTGCCAGCCGCAACGCCGTGGCCGACCGGTCGTTACCCCGAACTCACCACCGCTTGTCCGCAGAAGATCTCCCGTGGCATCATGCAGCTCTGTCGGGAAAGGTCCTTCACCCACGCGGGTGGTATAGGCCTTCAGAATGCCGATAATGCGGTCAAGCCTGTTGGGACCGATACCACTGCCTGCCGCTGCGTTTCCGGACACCGTATTGGAAGAGGTCACGAAGGGATAGGTCCCATGATCAATATCGAGATGGATTCCCTGCGCCCCTTCAAACAGGACGCTCTTTCCGGCCGCCCAGGCCTCTTCGAGTTCGGAAGAAACATCCGTCAGATAGGGAACAAAACGGGGAGCCACGGCCATGACTTCGTCAAAAACGGCGTCTGCAGACAGAGGTTCAATCCCGTACAGTGCGGAGAAGAGCACATTCTTTTCCAGCAGGGCGGCTTCGATCTTCGACCGGAGGAGTTCAGGATCGGCCAGATCCGAAGCGCGAACGCCTACACGGGCGACCTTGTCCTCATAGCAGGGGCCGATTCCCCGACCTGTCGTACCGATCTTGTTGCCTTCAAGCTTTTTCTCACGGGCCTGATCAAGAACCTTATGATAGGGCATGATCAGGTGTGCCTTGGAGCTGATCTTGAGACGCACCGGAGACACATCCACGCCCTGAACAATCAGCGTATCCAGTTCCTGAATGAACACAATGGGGTCAAGAACAACACCATTGCCAATCAGACAGACCTTGCCTTCATGCAGGATACCGGAGGGGACAAGATGCAGCGCAGATTTCTTGCCGTCCACGATTACGGTATGGCCGGCATTATTTCCACCCTGAAAGCGGACCACATAATCGATTTCCCGGCTCAACAGATCGACAAACTTTCCTTTTCCCTCGTCGCCCCATTGGACGCCGACGACCACCACATTGGACATGGGCCACTCCTTGAACAAAATACCTGTATTCGGCGTTATCCACGCCAAGGCGAAAGTTCCCCGCCAAAGCCCGCTTCCGGACTTGTCCGCATGAAAACCCACTGTACAGTTTACCGGGCTTCTTCCAATGCGTCAACGGAAATTCTGAAATAAAAAGTCTGCCTGTTTCCCGGCTTTTCACAGGTCTGATTCCGCACCGCGCGCCTGCCCATAAGAAATAGCTCCGGCACCCCAGGCCACCCCTGAAAAAGACGTCCCCCTTCACCTCCCGACAAGGGCTGCCTGTTTCATTGCCGAAAAGCAGCCCGGAAAGTTGAAGGCTACCGGCAGGAATCTATTGTTTTTCGCCATCCGGGACGGAACTCTCTCCAGCCTGTGCTTTCGGGCGGAAGACAAGAACCTTGGCCCGTGGACGCGCATCTTCATTCTTTTCCTGGTGTTCTGTCCGTTCAAGGCGTTCCGAAAGTTCGGAAAGCGATGACGGAGCCGCATCGGGTCTGACACGCGCGGACCAGTTGTGATTGAACAGCTGATTTTTCCAGCGCTTGGCCTGAATAAACGAAAAGACCAGTGTTGCCTCTTCCCATCGTCTGGTAGGTTCAAACCGGGAAACGATTGTCGCATATTTATCCCATAGGGCCAGCAATGACGCCTCATCCAAGGCGTCCAGCTGGCGAGCCATCCTGTGCAGCAGCTGTTCCATGTAGCTTCTCCTGAACACCTTCCCGTTTTGGGAAAAGACAGACGAAAGATTCAACACCCACAAGTTCCTATCCTATGCCAAACAGGGACGGGGTTCAAATGGAAATTGCCCGTTTTGAAGCCTTGTGGTATAAGCCGAAGATGTTTCGTCGTCCAACCTCCACAGGAGCCATCCATGTCCAGTCTCAAAGATATGTATCGTACCATCCTGAAAGATACCTTCCCCGATACCATGACCATCACCCTCGGTGATGCCGTGCTGACCTACAAAAAACGCACCTGGGATATCGACGGGGAAACCAAGGGTCTGCGCTACGGAGAAAACCCTGATCAGCCTGCAGCGCTCTATCAGCTGACCTCCGGTCGTCTGACCATTGACGGCATGGAATGGCGTGCCCCCGGCGGAATCATGTCCGCGCTTTCCGAAGCCCAGATGCTTCAGTCGGGCAAGCACCCCGGCAAGACCAATCTGACTGACGTGGACAATGGCTGCAACATTCTTCAGTACCTCTCGGAACGTCCCGCAGCGGTCATTCTCAAGCACAACAATCCCTGCGGTGCAGCATGGTCGCGCAAAAGCGTGGGAGATGCCCTGACAAAGGCGTTCTGGTGCGACCGCATTGCCGCCTTTGGCGGCGCTGTCGTGGTGAACCGCCCTCTGGACATGGAAGCTGCCGACCTCATTTCCGCCAACTATTTTGAAGTGGTGGCCGCTCCCGACTTTGAGGAAGGCGTGCTGGAAAAGCTCGCTACCCGCAAGAATCTGCGCATCTTCAAGCTCCCCGGTCTG
>CAMLXE010000087.1 GCA_946490455.1 uncultured Desulfovibrio sp.
TGCGCAGGCGCATTCGCGAGGGCGAAGGGGAAATCGAACGTTATGATACGCTGGCAAAACAGCGTGAAGCGCTTGAAGTCAGGCTGAGCGATCTGGAGTTGGAACAGAAGCGACTTGAACGTGAGCAGCGCGAAGGTGAACGGCGTCTGCGTGTCTGGAGACAGTGGGAAGAATGGCGTCTTGCCGGGATTCGGCTGGAGCGGCTTGAACCCATATCGGCGACCTTTCCACAGGATGGTCCTGCTCGGCTGGAACGGGCTCTGGAGCGACAGGCCAATGCAGAACGCGAGGCAAGGCGGGCTGAAGCGCGGGAAACGCAGATTCGTGAGGCACTGGCAGCCTGTCAGATAGATGAACGGCTTCTGAACGCGGCTGAACGGCTTCGGAGTCTGACAGGTGGTTCGTCCAGCTGTCGGAACGCATTGGCGGCCTTGCCTGAACTGCAGATGGCACTGGAGCATTCAAGGGCAGAGCTGGAGCGGGAGCTAGGGGCTCTGGGAGAAGGATGGTCTCTGGAACGGGTAAAAGGAACGGAACGTCCGCTCTCGGCTCGCGAACAGCTTGAAAGACAGGCTGAAGAAATTCGATCGTCCCAAATGGCACTGGAGTCTGTCCGTGTTGCCCGGTCACGCATGCAGGGAGAGCTGGAGGCAGCATCTGCAGAATGCTCAAAATATCGGGACCAGCTTTCGGCGCTGCCCTGTTCGGGAGCACTGCCAGAAAAAAGCGAACTGGAACTTCTGCGTGTACGCATTGTGCGTATGGAATCCGCCTGTCGGGAAAGACCGGTACGCGAACAGTCCATCCTTGAGGCCCGGAAGGGGCTTGAGCTGAAATTGCATCAGCTTGGCCTTGTCGATGAGCATCGGCTGGATGAACTTGCTGCGGTACAGCAGGAAATTGGCCGAAGGGCTGCTCGGCTGCGGGATGCTGAGGACGAGCTGCTGAATGCACGTCGTGCCGAAGAGGTATCTGGAGGAGAGGAACGTCGCCAGACTCTGCGGGTTGATGAGCTGAGGCGAAAGAGACTGGCGCTTGGTGACTGCAACAGTGCCGCCGTGGAATCGAACCGCTCTGCGTTGCGAGAATTTCGCACTCTGCTGGAAAGATTGCGTGTGGAAGAAGGCAGCATGGTGGATGCCGAAGACCGATTGGCGGCGCATCTGGCAGAACCGACGGGACTTGAGCGAAGCCCTTTGCTGATGGCGCTGGGCAGTCTGCTTGTTGCTGCGGGAATTGGTCTTGGCATTCTGTATTTTCTTGAGCTGGAAACGCCGGGGAACGTCCCGCGTGCCCCCTGGCTGATGGCGCTTTTTGTCCTTGTTGGCAGCGCTGTCATCTGGGCCGGGGCTCTTCGTAAAAGACCGGAGTCCGCCAGACACGCCGCCGAGGCAGAACGGCTCCGCACGCGGCTTGAGCAGCGAATTGCCCAATGCAATGAAATACGGAAACGTGCTGTGCAGCTATGCCAGACACTGTTTCCCGAATTTGCCGTTCCTGTTACGGCTCTTGTGAAACCGGAAAATGAATGCATGGATGCAGATTCTGTGTGCTGGCCTTCGGCTCAGGATTTGGACAGGCTTGAGGCGTCACTTGAACAGGAAAAGGATCGTTGCCGGATTGCCGGAGTCCTGGAACAGGAACTCTGTGAGGCGGAAGAAGAACTCCGTTCATTGCGCACCGCTGCACGGTCGGCGCAGAATGGCTGTGCTGGACTGGCCGCACAGCTGGAGTCTCTGAACAGGGACTGGAAGGCCTTTTTTGCAGGAATGGGGATTGCCGATCCTCCCCGTGCCGATGAGATTGCCGCCTTTTGTGCCAGAATCGACGCGGCGCGTCTGGCCTTGCGTGGCGTAACGGACCGCCAGCATAGGCTTGAGGAGGAAGATGGGCAGATTGCAGAACTTGCCGGCCAGATTGCTCTCCTGAGAAAAAGAATGCCAGGAGAGGGAACATATCTGGCAGAGCCTGTTTCTCCAGAAGCGGTCCTTGAGGCAGGCCATAATCTTCTTCAGCTTTATGCGGATGCCGATCGTATGGAAACGGAGCGGGCCCGGCTTGTCGAGGTATTGGGTCTTGCCGAAACCAATCGGCAACGTCTTGAGCAGGAGGAGCATAAGCTCCGTCAAAGAGAGGAAGAGGCCGTATCCCGTATGAATGTGGCACAGGCTGGGTGGCACAGCATGCTCGCAGATATGGGACTGCTTGAGAGGAACGCCGCACAGTCTCTGCCTCCGGAAACGGCACGGCAGATGCTGGAACACATGGATCGTATCCAGAGGATGGAGGCCGACTGCTGCCGGCTGGAGGCTGACATGCAGAGACAGAAGAGTGAACGTGATGCCGTTCTGCTGCCGCTGAGAGCCCTGCTCGTTTCGCTGGGACGCCTGCCCGAGGGAGAAGCGGAACAGCATGCCCCTGAAGATGAGGCCCTTCTTGCTCTGCTGGATACGCTGGCACAGGATGTGGAAAGAGCACGTCTTGAAGATGGAGAGCGCAGACGTCTTCGTTCCCGTCTTGCTGAACTCGAAGAGGAGCATCACCGGACGGAGGCCGTTGCCGATGAGGCAAAACGTGCTGTGGAGCGGCTTTTGCAGGCTGCGGAAGCTGCCGATCCTGAAGATTTCCTGCACCGATATGCGGTCAGGCAGGAACGGGAAACCGTATTGCGTCGAAGGGAAGAACTGGAAGATATGCTGAGACTGGCGGCATTGGATGCTGCCAGAGACCGGGAGAACAGCTCTGACGGAATGATACCGGAGTCGGGGCTGGACATCAGACTTCCAGAACAGGCCTTCAGACAGTTCCTTGAAGGATTTGCCAGACTGGAAAAGGATACTCTGGAAGCGGAGCAGGCGGAACTTGCCGGACACCTGGCCAGAATTGCTGATGAAAGAGCCGGGATTGACGACGAAGTAAGAACCATAAAGATTCGTATGGAAAATCAGGTTTCGTCCGACGTTCTTCAGCGTGACAGAATGGAGGCTGCCTGCGTTGCAGAAAGCATCCGGGAACTGTCCCGGGAGTGGTCCAGATATGCGTTGGCCAGACATTTGCTTGTGGAAGCTCGGGGACGTTTTGAACGGGAACGTCAGCCTGAGGTGATTCGAATCGCTTCGAGACTCTTTTCGCAGGTTACAGAGGGAAAGTGGACTGGAATCAATGCCTCGCTTGAGGACAGCTCGCTTCGTGTACTGTCACCTCACGGGGAACCAGTCGATCCGGAGGTCCTGAGTCGGGGGACTCAGGAACAGCTGTATCTCTCCTTACGGCTTGCCTATATTCGCAGTCATACCGTACAGGCAGTCTCGCTTCCGGTTATTATGGACGATGTGCTGGTCAACTTTGATCCGGAGCGTGCAAGACGTACGGCCGGTATCCTTGGTGAGCTGAATCGGGATGACGAGTCAGGAACGGGGCACCAGCTGCTGTTTTTCACCTGCCATCCATGGATGGCAGAACTGTTGCAAAAGACGATTCCGGAAAGTCGCCTCTATGTTCTGGAACGGGGGACCGTCACGGTCAGGGAATCGTGAGCATGGAACGCGCCGAGCCTGCTCCTGTTTCCATCTTTTGCGTGGAGTGTTCTTCTGGAGTGGGAAGGAGAGACAGGTAATGACTGCACTGGAGCTTGTTCGTCATTTTGCCATGAGGCCGCATCCTGAAGGTGGTTTCTATGTGGAAACCTACAGAAGCAGCGGAATTATCCCCGGTTCGGCGTTGCCTGCCGGCTATACGGGATCGCGTAACTATTCTACAGCGATATTGTTCTTGCTGCGGCAGGGAGAGTATTCACGACTGCATCGGATACGGCAGGACGAGATATGGCATTTCCATCTTGGTGGACCATTGCGACTGGCCTGCATAGCTCCTGATGGACAGAATGAAGAGCGGTTGCTTGGTATGGATATCGGGAACGGTCAGCTCCTCCAGTCCGTGGTAAGGGCTGGCTGCTGGTTCGGCGCCACACCGGCTCCGGGAGCGGATTTTGCCCTTGTTGGCTGCACGGTGGCTCCAGGTTTTGACTTCGCCGATTTTGAGATGAGGCATGCTGCCGAACTTGAGGCTCTTTTCCCCTCTGCGCATGCCTGTATCAGGGAATTTGGCGTACGGCCGCAAGAAAAGGTAGAGGCATCCCCTGTGTCGAATCAGTTTGACTGACCTGCAGAGGCAGGAGCTTCTGCATTCGGGGGCGTCAGGTCCGGCAGAAGAGGGCGGTCTGCCTCAAGAAAGAGGAGTTCCTGGGCCTCTTCTGGGGTAACCCAGCGGAGCGTCTGCCCCTCGTTAGAGCTGGGGGTACCAGAGAAGTCCAGAACATGGAAAAAGTGAAGGCGTACAGATTTCTGTGGATAGGTGTGTTCCACCGTACGCCAGAACCGAACAGTACGGGCAGTGATGGAGAGTTCCTCGGCCAGCTCCCGTGTCAGGGCCTGTTCTCTGGTTTCTCCCTGTTCCACCTTTCCTCCGGGGAATTCCCAGAAGCCGGCATGCCCGCGTCCTTCCGGACGTTGCGCAGCCAGAAACTGTTTTCCGCGCCATAGAATGCCACCTACGACTTCAATGGGAGAACGGGGGTTTTCTGTCCGATTTGGCATGGTATTGATCCTCTATGCTGATGGTTTTTGGCTGAGGAAAATTCATCAGGGAATCGGAAAAGGCGCACCACCTACCGGATACGTTGATCCCATCTGTCTGCCAAAAGCAGAAAGGCCGGGAAACCCGGCCTTATGCGTTCTGAACTGACAGTGCCTATGCCTTTTCCAGATAGCTGGCTATCATGGCATCATACTGTGAGGTTCTGGCGAAGGTCTTTGCTGCCATCATCTTGCGGAAAGGCAAGGATACAGCCATGTTGTTGGTCTTCATTTCCTGCATGGCCTCGGCATAGTATGCAGGATCAGAGAGGACCAGCATGCTGTGGTAGTTCTTGGAGGCAGCACGCAGCATGCAGGGACCACCGATATCAATTTCTTCAATGGCTTCACGAGGCTTCAGACCCTTGGCCAGCGCACTTTCAAAGTCATAGAGATTGACGCAGATCAGATCAAAGGGCACGATATGCATTTTGGCAAGTGTCGCGAGATGATCCGGATTGTCCTTATCTGCCAGGATTCCACCGTGAATATGCGGATGCAGGGTTTTGACCCTGCCACCAAGAATTTCCGGGAATCCTGTTACAGCGCTCACCGCCGTGACGGGAAGGCCAGCCTGTTCCAGAAATTTCAGTGTGCCCCCTGTGGAAACAAGTTCCACACCATTGGCACTGAGAAATGAGCCCAATTCGGCCAGTCCATCCTTATGGGTGACACTGAGCAGTGCACGTTTGATGGGCAGAAAATCCATTCTTCATGCTCCTGGGTCTGGGAAAAGGGTATCAAAATCTGGGCACAGAAAATGATGCCGAAAAAAGGAATCTTTTCGGCATCCATTATGCCAGAGATGCGTTTGACACCGAACTCGCGTTGAGGCGAGTCCTAGTGATGCATGTGGTCGCCTTTTTTGATACGATAGAAAGCCGTGGAAACAATCAGACAGAAATACAGAAAAATCAGCGTCACACCTACAAAACCCTGTGGGGTTGAGTGCATGGCGTTGGAGACAAGTTCGCTCAGCATGGTCATGCTCCTTTTTTGATTCTTGTTCATTGCCTTCCTTGCGTCAAATGTCAAGGGGAAAGCCTGCTCTCTGAAGAGAGCGTTCTCATGAAACTGTTTTGGCAAATCTGATAGCCTGCCTGTAGCGAAGCCATTTCGCAGCTGGTCGGAAATTTCCATAGAAAGACAGAGTTCGGTTGTGGAGGCCATATGAGTGAAATTCCAATAAAGCATCTCATTCCGCAGCATGTTGTGGACCTGGATATCACGGCACTTGTTTCCGATGGACGAGGCATCGGACGTCTGGAAGGCATGGCTGTTTTTGTGGAAGGGGCGCTTCCCGGACAACGGGTCCGTGCACGTATTGCGCGGGTCCGGAAGCGTATGGCTGATGCCGATCTTGTGGAAGTTCTGGTCCCTTCCGGTGAGGAAAAGGCGCCTCCCTGTCCGCATGCAGGACGCTGCGGCGGATGCCCGTGGCAGGGGCTGCCCTATGCACGACAGCTTGAATGGAAAGCCCGTACGGTGCGTGATGCGCTACAGCGGATAGGCGGCATTGCCGAGCCGCCCATGCTGGATATTCTGCCTTCCCCCATGGAATGGGGCTATCGCAACAAGATGGAATTTGCCTTTGGAAGGGCAGAGTCCGGAGAGAGTATTCTTGGCTTGCGCGAGCGTGGTTCCCGGGCGATTGTTCCGGTTACGGATTGTCTTCTGCAGTCTCCCTTGACCATGCAGGTACTCAATGTCGTCCGTGAGCTGGTTCGGAAACAGGAAAGGCTTTCCATACGATGTCGCTTTCTTGTTGTGCGCAGACCGGCCGCCGGCGGCTGTTTTATCGAGCTGATTGTGGGACCTGATGCGGCAAGAAAGGATGACGCCAGGCTGGGAAAGCTCTTGGGTGCAGAATTGAGAGCTGCCGTTCCTGAGCTGTCTGGATTTACATTGTCTCTGCGTTCAGCACCGGGAGATGTGGCCTATGGCGAGTCCATTGCCTATACGGATGGGGAAATTCGGGAGCGCATTGCCGGGGTAGAGCTTTTGCTTGGACCGTCTTCCTTTTTTCAGGTCAATACCCCAGCAGCAGAACTGCTGTATGCCGAGATTGCCCGTCTGTGCAATCTTGAAGTGCTGGAAGAACCTGTTGTGTGGGATGTGTATGGCGGTATCGGTTCCATTGGCTTTTCTCTGATGCAGCATATGAAGGGCGGACGTCTGATTGGCGTGGAGGAAATGCCGGGAGCTGTTCAGTACGCCCGCAAGAATGCGGCTGCCCTCAAGGTGAGAGGTTACCGTATGGAAGCAGGAGATGCCCGCAGCATCCTGGGACGCCTGACAAGAGAGCAGCATCCTGATGTGATCGTCGTTGATCCACCGCGTGCCGGGCTGGATGCAAGGGTCATTCAGCACCTGCTGAGGGCCTCACCTGCACGGCTGATTTATGTTTCGTGCAATCCTGCGACGCTTGCCAGAGACATTGCACGACTTTCGAGCGGATTCCGTCTGCGTTCGGTCCGCCCTGTGGACCTTTTTCCTCAGACTCCCCATGTGGAAAGCGTAGCGCTGCTTGAGAAGTGATGCCAAAAAGGAAAGCAATGAATTTCCTGTCTGGGGAATGACCTATGGCACCTTCAGAGTATTGGAGAGACGTTGGAGAAATGTTACGGAGACTGTGATCCAAGGGGAAGGGATACATTTTTCCTGAAACCAGGAGGCATTCTTTTGCCGCCTGGTCGGTTTCTCAGAAGCAAAATGACTGTCTGCCATGCCGTTGGCGCATGGA
>CAMLXE010000088.1 GCA_946490455.1 uncultured Desulfovibrio sp.
GGCCTTCAAGCTCAGTGCCAAAGGCACAACGGTCAAAACCGAAATTATCGCTGGATTGACCACCTTTGTGGCCATGGCCTACATCATTTTCGTCAACCCAAGTATCCTGTCAGATGCGGGAGTTCCCAAGGAAGCTGCCATTGCCGCCACGATATGGTCTGCCGTTATTGGCAGTACGCTTATGGGACTCTGGGCCAATTTCCCTGTAGCCCTTGCACCGGGCATGGGGCTGAATGCCTTTTTTGCCTATTACGTCTGTGGTGTCGTCGGGCTGCACTGGACTGTAGCACTGGGTGCCGTTTTCTTCTCCGGTATCATTTTCCTTATTCTTACGGTAACCCATATTCGTCAGCTTATCATTGATGCCGTTCCCATGAACCTCAAATCCGCGATTGTCGTGGGTATCGGCATGTTCATCGCCTTCATCGGACTCCAGAATGCCCAGATCGTGGTCAAGAATGACGCCACGCTCATTACCCTCGGGCATCTCGGCTCGCCCTCTGCCCTGCTTGCCTGTGTGGGACTTATCATCACCGCCGGCCTCATGGCCCGCCGTGTACAGGGAAGCCTGCTTATTGGCGTTCTTGTCACCACCATTCTTGGTATGATCTGTGGTGCCGCCCCTCTGCCTTCCGGTGTTGACAGCATCATAAGCTTCAACCTTCCGAGCCTCGCGCCCACCTTCATGCAGCTTGATATCATGGGAGCGCTGGAATACGGCATCATTTCCATTGTCTTTACCTTCACCATTGTCGAACTGTTCGATAACATGGGTACCCTCATTGGTCTCTCCCGCAAGGCCGGTCTCATGGACGACAACGGGCATATCGAAAATCTTGATCGCGCTCTGACTACCGACTCTGTGGGAACCATCATCAGCAGTGCCCTCGGAACCTCCACTGTCACCAGCTTTGTAGAAAGCGCCGCTGGTGTTTCCCAGGGTGGCCGTACAGGGCTGACCGCGATCACGGTTGCCGTTCTCTTTGCCGTATCTCTGATCTTTGCCCCCCTGATTGGTCTGGTGCCAGCCTTTGCTACGGCTCCGGCGCTGCTTATTGTTGGTGCGCTCATGATGATGGAAGTCACCCATATTGATTTTCAGGACTTCACCGAAGCCTTTCCTGCCTTTATGACCATTATCATGATGCCTCTGACCTACAGCATCGCAAGCGGCTTTGGCTTCGGCTTTGTGAGCTACGCTGCCGTCAAGCTGCTCTCCGGCAGAGTCCGTGAAGTCAGTCTGTTCATGTGGATCATCACGGCCATGTTCCTCATCAACTTC
The DNA here is from genome assembly GCA_946490455.1 of uncultured Desulfovibrio sp. Taxonomy (GTDB): domain Bacteria; phylum Desulfobacterota; class Desulfovibrionia; order Desulfovibrionales; family Desulfovibrionaceae; genus Bilophila. The sequence continues at coordinate 1,283 of CAMLXE010000088.1, forward strand.
TTCATGCGGGGCTAGACAGGCCTGAACCTGCTTCCGAGGTTACGGCCGCCCATAAGCTGGGCGGCCTTTTTTGTCTTCCGGCACGAAACAGGACAGGCAATCATTTGATGGATTACTCCATGCAACACATTCCAGCGGAAATATCTCTTCCACACCTTCAGGCAGCAGCCCAAACGCTTCTTCCCAGATCAGACACACTTCATACGGCATGACCTGACAGACCATATAGGGGCTCTGTGCAGTTGCTTCAGTCAATCTGGACAGAGGTACCAGGCTGTTTCAGACCATACGAAAGGCCCCTGCCGGAGGGACAGGGGCCTTGTCTGTCAGATGGTCAGAGACTTTTTTGCTCAGGCAATCCGGTTGCTACGACGCCAGACACCACGCTTTTCCGCTGCGGCGATCAGTTCGTCACGGAAATCAGGATGAGCCACACCGATAATCCGTTCGGCGCGTTCCCAAAGTGAACGTCCTGCCAAATCCGCAATGCCCCATTCCGTTACCAGATAATGAGCCTGAGAACGTGGCGCCGTTACGATGGTCCCAGGACCAAAGAAAGGCAGGATACGTGATTGCAGTTTACCTGTTTTCTTATCCATGAATGTGGAATTACAGCAAATAAAGGCCTGTCCTCCCTGCGACAGATAGGCCCCGGTCAGGAAATCCACCTGACCGCCTGTTCCACTGATCTGACGCATGCCTGAACTTTCGGAGTTGAACTGCCCGGTCAGATCCACCTCTATGCAACTGTTGATGGACATGAAGTTATCATTCTGCGCCATGACATCAGGTGAATTCACATAGTCCACGGGACCGGAAACGACATTGCCGTTTCCCCGTACCCAGTCATAGAGTTCGGCGCTGCCTGCACAGAAGGTGAACAGCCCCTTGCCGGTATCTGTTCTCTTCTTCATATTGGTGATCTTTCCGGCTTCGGCCATGATCATATAGGCATCCACCAGCATTTCGGTATGGATTCCGAGATCCTTCAGATCAGAGGCGGCAATCATCTCACCAATGGTATTGGGAAGTCCTCCGATACCGAGCTGGATTGTGGCACCATCACACAGCTTGGGCATGATCAGCTCGGCAATTTTTCTGTCCGTATCGGTTGAGGTTGCACGTCCAAGCGTAGGCAGAGGAGGATTCTCACCCTCAACAATGAAATCCACCTCACTGATGTGTACGGAAGATTCCAGTCCACCCACAACGGGCAGATTTTCATTGACCTCCAGGATAACCGTCCCTGCACGTTCCACTATGGCCCGTGATGCCGAGTTGTTGAGTGAAAAATGGAAAAAACCGTCCCGATCCATGGGAGTCACACAGATCATGGCCACATCGACTTCAAGACTTCTGCGATAAAAGCGCGGCATGGAGCGATAGAGCATCGGGATATAGTGACAAAGGCCTCTGTCGCTCAACTTGCGTTCATAGCCACCAAGATGCCAGCTCATGAAGGTGAAATGTTCCTGAGTTTCATCACACTCCACCACTGCAAGAGGAGAGAGACACAGGCCGCCACGAATCTTGACATCAGTCAGTTCATCACGCCGGGCAGCAAGAGCCTTGTCAAGAGCAATCGGCTGTCCAAGACAAAAACTGTAATCAACCCAGTCCCCGGACTTGACGACCTTCACTGCTTCTGAAGCGGATACGAGCTTCGACTGATATTCCTGAGTGCAGCTCATTGGCAACCTTCCTGAAAAGTTAAAATGGTTATGCTATATTGCAGAGCGTACCCCAAAAACCAACTTATGACCATACCTACTGTTTTCTCGCCCAATCAATGGAACCTTTCCAATGTCGCTTCTTTTTTCTCAAGTCCACCCGATTTTGACAGGCATTCCTGGCGTCAGCCAGCCTTCCTTCCTGATTTTTTCTCTTTGGACAGAGGGCAAAGGAAGCGCCAGAGCGGCTGAGTTCCTTTCGGTCCAATAGCAATCGGCCAGGGAAAAGCCTGTCTCAAAACCCGATTAGCCGGATATGGCCTCCAACTACCGGACACATGCGCCGATGTTCCCCTTTCATGATTTCTGCATGGACAAGACCAAGGTTACCCTATGTACATATCTTCACAAGTTGGATCAAAAACACATCGGAATGATTCAGGCTTGACAGAAAAAGATTCTGCGCGTATCGGGTTGAGTTCTGCCTTGCCTGTTCTCTAGAATCCGTAAAAGGGAAAAATCCGGAACAGGCCATAGACCATAAGGAGGATTATGGCATGAGAAAGTTTGAAACCCTGCTGCTCCTTTCTCCGGAGCTGGCCGGTGACGCCCGCGAAGCGCTGCTTGACACCTTTACCGGTGTCATCGAACGCGCTGGTGGACAGGTAACCGCTGATCATTGGGGCATGCGCGACCTCGCCTACCCTGTGCGCAAGCAGATGCGCGGTTACTATGTACGTCTTGAATATGTCGCCCCCGGCGATACCGTGGCCGAACTTGAACGCATCATCCGCATCAGCGATGGTGTTTTCAAATTCCTCACCGTCAAGCTGGCCGATACCGTTGAGGAGGTTGCATAAGATGGCTTTCAAGAAAAAGTTTGCTCCCCGCCGCAAGTTCTGCCGCTTCTGCGCGGACAAGGATCTTCCGCTTGATTACAAGCGTCCCGATATCCTGCGTGACTACATCACCGAACGTGGCAAGATCATCGCTCGCCGCATCACCGGGACCTGTGCAAAGCATCAGCGTCTGCTTTCCACCGAAATCAAGCGTGCCCGTCAGATGGCCCTGCTGTTCTACACCGCCGGTCATTCTTCTGACGTCAAGAAAAAGAGCAACATCTAAGGGAGGCCCGGTATGAAAATCATTCTTCGTGCCGATGTGGAAAACCTGGGTCGCCTTGGCGATGTAGTGAGCGTAAAGGCCGGTTACGGTCGTAACTACCTGTTGCCGCAGGGCCTCGCCATGCTGGTTACCCCCGGCAACCTCAAGGCCTTTGAACTGGAACGCAAAAAGTTGCAGGCCCGTATGGATGCCCTCCGCGCTGCTGCCGACGAACTGGCCGGCAAGCTGGAAGGTCTCGAACTGGTTATCGCCATGCGCGTGGGTGACAACGACAAGCTTTACGGCTCCGTTACCACGTCCATCATCGGCGATGCGCTGTCCGCCCAGGGTATCGAAGTGGATCGCCGCCGCATTCTGATTGACCAGCCTATCCGTACGCTTGGCGATCATCCTGTCCGCGTGCGTCTGCATGCTGACGTGATTGCTTCCCTCAATGTCAAGGTCATCTCCGAAGACAAGATGCACCTCATGGAAGCAGAAAAGGCTGAAGCTGCTGCCGAAGCAACGGCTGAAGCTGCTGAAGAACCTGCCGAATAGTTTCGCTTCCTGCGCTGCCGTTCCCAAGAGAGCGGCAGCGCATCAAGGAGAGGCCGAATGGCTCATGCTAAAGCCTCCTCCGGGGGCGATACCAATGCACTTGATCGGGCATCTGCCGATCTTCTCCGCCGAATTCCTCCGCACAGTGTTGAGGCCGAGCAGGCCGTACTTGGAGGAATATTCATTCGCAACAGTATATTCCATACACTGGTCGATATACTGACAGCCGACGATTTTTATCTTCCCGCACATCAGACGCTCTATGCCTGTTTTCTCGAGCTCTATCGCAGGAATGCACCCATTGATCTTGTTTCCGTAGCGGCCTATCTCAAAGATCGTGAAGAGCTTGAGGTGGTTGGAGGCGCAGCCTATCTCGCGGAACTGGCACAGACCGTGGTGGGCGGCGCCAATGCCGAATATTACGCCACCATCGTCCGGGACAAGTCGCTGCAGCGTTCCCTGATTGGTGTGTGTTCCGATATCATCAGCAACTGCTTTGATCAGTCCCGTCCCGTGGACAGTCTTCTGGATGAATCGGAACAGGCGGTCTTTTCCGTTTCCGAACGGACATCAGGCAAGACATTCAAAAGTTCCAAGGAACTTGTCTCTCAGGTCTTTGAGGAACTTACCAGACGTTCGGAACGAAAGGAAATGGTCACCGGTGTCACGACAGGCTACAATCGTCTGGACCAGATGACTGCCGGACTTCAGCCTTCCGACCTTATCATCATTGCAGCCCGCCCCTCCATGGGCAAGACTGCCTTTGCCCTGAACATGGCCATGCGTGCCGCCGTGCAGGACAGCACCCCGGTTGCCATCTATTCTCTGGAAATGTCCATGGATCAGCTTATGATGCGTATGCTCTGCGCCTGGGGCAAGGTGGATCTTTCCCATCTCCGGCGCGGCTATCTGGACACCGAGGAATGGAACAGACTTTACAACGCGGCCGATGTCCTGAGCCAGGCTCCCATCTATATTGACGATACCCCAGCGCTTTCCCCGCTTGAACTCAGAGCCAGAACTCGACGGCTCAAGGCAGAATCGGGCGTCGGCATGGTCATGGTTGACTATCTTCAGCTCATGCGTGGTGCCAGACGCACAGACTCCCGTGAACAGGAAATTTCGGAAATTTCCCGATCCCTCAAGGGACTGGCCAAGGAAATGGATATTCCTGTCGTCGCCCTCTCACAGCTCAACCGCAAGTTGGAAGAGCGCACAGACAAGCGTCCACAGCTTTCCGATCTGCGTGAATCGGGAGCCATAGAACAGGATGCAGACGTCATCATGTTCATCTACCGTGATGAAGTCTATCACAAACAACCCGACAACCCGCACAAGGGAACCGCCGAGATCATCATTGGCAAACAGCGCAACGGTCCCATAGGAACAGCCACTCTGGCCTATCTCGGCGCCTATACCGCCTTTGAGGATCTGGAACCAGGCCTGGCTCCGCAGCCTTCTGAAGCAAGTGCCTGATCTTTCGTGAAACTCTCAGCCGTCAGAGGACATTCATGCAGAAACTTCCTCCCATCGCCCCAACGTCCATGCCCAATCTGGACAATGTAGTGGATCAGCTGTGTGCCCCTTCCTCGCTTGAATCCGTTCTGCACCGCACCCTGCACAATACCCCCATGCCATCCCTGGAAGCGCTTGCAGAAATCATGTCACGCCTCAAGGCGGCTCTTTTTCCCGGATTTTTTGGCGTTTCCAAGGTTCATATCGAATCCATCCGTTACCATACGGCAGCCAACCTCGATTCCATCTTTCGTCAGCTGGCCGAACAGATCCGGCGTGGAGGCTGCTTTGCCTGTGCAAGTTACGCCACTGACTGCCTGAGCTGTGAACAGGCTTCTGCCCAGAAGGCCATGCAGTTCATGGAACGTCTGCCCTATTTGCGCCGGATGCTTTCCTCTGACGCAAAGGCAGCCTATGAAGGCGATCCTGCAGCCACAAGCGCAGGTGAAACCATCTTCTGCTATCCTTCCATGCTCGCCATGACCCATCATCGGATTGCGCACGAGCTCTACCTGCTGGGTGTGCCCGTTATCCCCCGCATCATTGCGGAAATGGCCCACTCGGCTACCGGTATCGACATTCACCCGGGTGCAACCATTGGCGAAGAATTTTTCATCGACCACGGAACGGGTGTCGTTATTGGCGAAACCTGCATCATCGGCAAAAATTGCCGGCTGTATCAGGGAGTAACCCTTGGCGCCCTGTCCTTCCCCAAGGATGATGTGGGAATGCTGGTCAAGGGCATTCCTCGCCACCCCATTCTGGAAGACAATGTCACCGTATATGCCGGAGCAACCATTCTTGGTCGAATCACCATCGGTTCCGGTACGATCATCGGCGGTAACGTGTGGGTTACCCACGATGTCCCGGCCGGAGAAAAACTTGTTCAGCAGACGCCATCCTGCCAATGTTCGGACGACTCTCTGGTAGGCAAGGCATGAAGACTGGACTTCTTCTGCTTGTAACCCTGCTTACGCTCTGCCTTCTGGCCGGATGCGCGACGAATGCACGCATCGAACCCAAAGGTCGGGTTACCGTGGGTGGTTCCATAGAAAATGGACACTAGACCAGAGCCTACTGCTCTTTTTCAGGACTCCCGGTTCGCCGCGGAGTCCTTTTCCTTTTCGGCTCAAAAGAATACCTTATCAGGATAACCAAACGGGAGCTGTATCATATGGCCATTCCAAACCCCACGGCCCCCTGCTGGTGCGGAAGTCACATCA
>CAMLXE010000089.1 GCA_946490455.1 uncultured Desulfovibrio sp.
TTATCAGACATAAGGATTTCATTTATGAAAAAGACTGTTGAACTACATGCAAGACCAGAGCTTCCTCTGGTTATTGCCCACCGTGGTGCCCGGGGACATGCTCCGGAAAACACTCTGACTTCTGCCACACTGGCGCATACTGTACATGCTGACCTCTGGGAACTGGACGTCAACTATACGCGAGACGGCAAACTGGTTGTCATGCATGATGACACGCTTGTCCGCACAACCAATGTAGAAAAGGTCTATCCTGGCCGTCCTTCCTACCGCGTGTGTGACTTCACCCTCGACGAACTGAAAAGGCTTGACGCAGGCTCCTGGTATGCAGGGAGAGACCAGTTTGGTACCATTGCGGCCGGTGAGCTCACTGCTGAAACTCTGGCTACATTTACAGGCCTGAATGTTCCTACCCTTGAAGAAGCCCTTCTTCTGACCAGAGATTTCGACTGGGCTGTCAATGTGGAAATCAAAAATCACGAGCACCTTATTGGTCACACAACTGTAACAGAAGATGTGTTAAAGCTGATCCGCCGGCTGGATATGGTAGAAAGAGTTATCATTTCCTCATTCCAGCACAGGTATCTGCTGGAATGCCACAAGTTGTGCCCGGAAATTGCCACGGGGGCACTGGTGGAAGCTGTCCGCCCGACTGATCCTGTTGCCCTTTGCCGGGAACTTCAGGTCAATGCCTACCATCCGGACCGCCTGATTCTCGCCCCCGGTGATCTGCCGGCACTCCGTGACGCCGGGTTTGCCGTCAATGTCTGGACTGTCAATGACATGGATGAGGCAAAACGTCTGATAGACGAAGGTGCTAGCGGAATCATTACCGATTTCCCTGCTGCCTGTCGTACTGCACTGGGCAGGGACTAGGTTCTCGGGAAAAGATACTCTTCCGAAAGCTATATCAGGTATTCACAGACAAGCTTCTCCGGTTATCCGGAGGAGTCTTTCCTTTCCGGGGCGAAGGCCCCGAAAATCCAACCGGACCTAACAGTCCGCAACGGCAGGAGAACATATGCGTTCTTTCCGAATGGTGGCCTTGCTGGCCGCGTGTCTGATGCTGATGGCAGCACCCGTTCAGGCCAAGACCACAATTACCTTCTGGCATGGCATGGGTGGGGAACTTGGTGAGATTACCGACAATATCATCAAAGACTTCAACGCATCCCAGGACAAGTATGAAGTCAAGGGCGTGTACAAGGGCAACTACGATGAAGCCATGACCGCCGCTATTGCAGCTTTCCGCGCAAAACAGCATCCCAACATCATCCAGATCTTTGAAGTGGGAACAGCCAGCATGATGGCAGCCAAAGGCGCCATCCGTCCCATCAACGAAATCATGGACAATGCCGGAACTCCGCTGGACATGTCCAAATTCCTGCCTTCCGTAACCAGCTACTACTCCACGAGTGATGGCAAGCTCATCGCCATGCCGTTCAACGCCTCTACCACGGTTCTCTACTATAACAAGGATGCCGTGAAAAAGGCTGGTGGCGATCCTGAAGCCTTCCCCAAGACATGGCCTGAAGTTGCCGATCTGGCCAGAAAGATCAAGGAATCCGGTGCCTGCAAATATGGTATGACCAGCGGCTGGCAGTCCTGGGTTCAGCTTGAAAGCTTCTCTGCCTGGCACAATGTTCCCTTTGCCTCCAATCATAACGGCTTCGATGGCCTTGATACCAAGCTGGAATTCAATGGTCCTCTGCAGGTCAAGCATATTGATTTCCTGTCCAAGCTGAACAAGGAAGGCGTCTTCGTATATGTGGGACGCAAGTCCGAAGCCATCAATACCTTTACGTCCGGTGAAGCCGGTATCCTCATGAACTCCTCAGGGTCCTATGCTGCCGTCAAGGCCGGCTCCAAGTTCCCTTGGGGCGTAGCCGTACTGCCTTACTGGCCCGATGTTAAGGGTGCCCCTCAGAATACCGTTATCGGTGGTGCTGCAATCTGGGCCATGGCCGGCCATTCCAAGGATTCCGAAAATGGCGTGGCAGCCTTCCTCAACTACCTGCTGCAGCCCGAAATCCAGGCCAAATTCCATCAGGATACCGGATATGTTCCTGTTACCCTGGCTGGCTATGAACTGACCAAGGAGCAGGGATTCTATGACAAGAACCCTGGTACCGACATGGCAGTAAAGGCCCTCTCCGACAAGAAGCCCACGATCAACACGCTTGGTCTGCGTCTGGGTAATTTTGTCCAGATCCGCAATATCATTGACGAAGAACTTGAAGCTGTATGGGCTGGCAAGAAAACTGCCCAGCAGGCTCTCGACGAAGCCGTAAAGCGCGGCAATGTTGAACTTCGTCGTTTTGAAAAGGCCAACAAGTAGTCTTGTTCCCGGGGGAGAAGGCGACTCTTCTCCCCCCTCCTTTCATGCAAGCCAATTTCCCAAAGGAGACCATATGCAGGATGAACGTTACGCGTTCAAGGGCAAAAAGCATCTGCTTCTGCCCCTTCTCTTCCTGCTGCCCCAGCTGGTCATCACGGTGGTGTTTTTCTTCTATCCTGCCGGTGAGGCCCTGATGGGATCGTTCTATATGGAGGATTCGTTCGGTCTGTCGAAAGAATTCGTCGGGCTGGAAAACTTTGCAATTCTCTTTTCCGATCCCGGGTATCTCGAAACGCTACGCCTGACTTTTATCTTCAGTCTTGCCACCATTGTCCTTACCATGGGTACAGCTCTGCTCATGGCTGTTGTTGCAGACCAGATCAACTGGGGTGGCACGCTGTACAAGTCAATGCTCATTATCCCCTACGCCGTAGCTCCGCCACTGGCGGGTGTTCTCTGGCTCTTTCTCTTTAACCCATCAAGTGGTGTACTGACTGGCTTCCTCGACAGTCTGGGCTATACCTGGAACCACAAGATCAACGGGAACCAGGCACTGCTGCTGCTTGTCATCTCGGCCTCCTGGAAGCAGATTTCCTATAACTTTCTCTTCTTCCTTGCCGGATTGCAGGCTATTCCCCGCTCCCTTATCGAAGCGGCAGCCATTGACGGCGCAACTCCGTGGAACCGATTCCGCAGCATCATTTTCCCGCTGCTTTCACCCACAACATTCTTCCTGCTGGTCGTCAACACCATTTATACCCTCTTTGAAACATTTGGTATCGTCCATGCCGTTACCCAGGGTGGCCCCTCCCGTGCGACGGAGACCCTGATCTACAAAGTCTTCAACGATGGTTTTATCGGACTTGACTTTGGTGGCTCATCAGCCCAGTCGGTCGTACTCATGTTCATCGTCATGATTCTGACCTTCCTCCAGTTCCGTTATATTGAACGCAAGGTCACCTACTAGCAGGGCTCGAGGAAGAAAGGATTCGTTATGGTAGAAAAAAAAGGACTCGGAAGAGCGATAAGTCATGCGGTTCTCCTGTTTGGAGCTGCAATCGTACTCTTTCCCCTGTATATAGCGCTGGTTGCTACTTCTCATACCTATGACGTACTCATTGGTACAACCCCACTCTGGTTCGGAGAGGAGTTTTTCAACAACTTCATTACGGTACTGACTCAAGGACTCAAGGCTGCCGGTGGCATTCCTGTCTGGGTCATGATGGGCAACAGTCTGATCATGGCACTGGGTATTGCCATCGGTAAGATAGTCATCTCTCTCACGGCAGCCTATGCCATTGTCTTCTTCCGCTTCCCGGGAAGGGAATTGTGCTTTGTATTGATCTTCATCACGCTCATGATGCCGGTCGAAGTACGTATCGTTCCGACGTTCCAGGTTGCCGCCAATCTGAACTTCATCGACAGCTATGCCGGTCTGATTCTGCCGCTCATTGCTTCGGCAACAGCAACCTTCCTGTACCGGCAGATGTTCATGACCATCCCCCAGGAACTGCTTGAAGCAGCCCGCATCGACGGAGCTGGTCCCTGGCGCTTCTTTGTGGACGTGGTTCTGCCGCTTTCCCGTACGAATACGGCAGCTCTCTTTGTCGTCCTGTTCATCTATGGCTGGAACCAGTATCTCTGGCCTCTGCTCGTCACCAATCAGGAAGGCATGTACACCATTGTCATGGGTATCCAGCGCATGGTGAACATTCCCGACGCCGTACCCGAATGGAACCTGATCATGGCTGTAGCGCTCCTCGGCATGCTGCCTCCTCTGCTTGTGGTGCTCGGCATGCAGAAACTGTTCGTCCGCGGCCTTGTCGAAACCGAGAAATAACCTCCTTCATATATCTTGAGGACAGACAATGGCAAACGTTCGCCTGCAAAATCTGGATAAGACGTTCAACAAGAATAAGGTGCTTTCCGGACTCAATCTTGAAGTCCCGGATGGTTCATTTATGGTCATGGTCGGCCCTTCAGGCTGCGGGAAATCCACAGCACTGCGCTGTATTGCCGGTCTGGAAGAAGTAACATCCGGCAAGATCTATATCGGTGATGAAGATGTCACCCAGAAAGAGCCCAAAGACCGTAACATCGCCATGGTGTTTCAGAACTACGCGCTCTATCCGCACATGAATGTTTTTGAAAACATCACCTATGGTCTGAAGGTGCGTGGCATTCCTCTCGAAGAAAGAAAACGCCGTGCTGCGGAAGCAGCCAAACTTCTCGGTCTGGATGGACTGCTGGAACGGATGCCCAGACAGCTTTCCGGTGGTCAGCGCCAGCGCGTTGCCATGGGACGGGCGATAGTCCGCGAACCCAGCGTCTTCCTCTTCGACGAACCGCTCTCCAACCTGGATGCCAATCTGCGCAATCAGATGCGTATCGAACTGCGTCGTCTGCACCAGCGTCTTGCCACCACCAGTATCTATGTGACACATGATCAGGTGGAAGCCATGACGCTTGCAGAGAAGATCCTTGTTCTTCGCGCCGGCAAAATCGAACAGTATGGAACTCCGGACGATGTCTATCTGCGACCGGCTTCCATCTTTGTTGCCCAGTTCATGGGATCGCCGTCCATGAACATCATGCAGGCATCCACAGATGGTGAGTCCATCATTCTTAAGGATGGAACCCGTCTCGCTGGGGTACAGGCTCCGGACATCAATCTGGCAGTCTGCCGGGGCGATATTCGTCTTGGCCTTCGCAGCGAAGACCTCATGCTGGATCCTGAAGGGGCCATTCGTGTTACGGTGGACATTGTAGAAGCGCTTGGTTCTGATACCCTTGCCTACTGCCATCCTGTAGGAAGTGATACCACCAGCGGTCTCGAGCAGAAAGACGCTGTCATTGTTCGTCTGCCCGGAACCCGACGCCCGGCTTCTGGAGATATCATCCGTCTGACTGCCCGTCCCGGTCATGGGCACGTCTTCCATCCGGATACTGAACTTCGCTGCATCTGATCAGCACCCTTCCGGGCTGAAATCGTATTCAATCTAAGCGAAAAGGACCTTTGCTCAAGGCAAAGGTCCTTTTCGTTTCACAAATGCACACCACGTCTGAAAAGCAGACGATCAGTTCGCCCTGGCTTTCTTCAGCCATGAGCCATTGACCAGATTTCTATATTCACCACGCAACCATGCCTCAATATTCTCAGCCATGATTCGCGTGATATTTTTTCGGGCGGTCAGTGTCGCCCATGCGATATGCGGTGTCAGCAACGTATTTGGTGTATGCAGCAAGGGATTATCTGAAGAAGCAGGCTCTCTGGAAAGGACATCTGCTCCCAAGCCTGCCAGTTTGCCTGTCCGGAGCGCCTCTGCCACGTCCTTCTCCTGCAGGAGAGGACCACGAGCAAGATTAAGCAATATTGCCCCATTCTTCATCCGGGAAAGAAACGCTCTGTCCACAAGCCCGCGCGTCTGCTCACTGAGCGGACAGTGCAGAGACAGCACATCAGACGCAGCAAGGACCTTTTCAAGGTCTGCGTATTCCACAGGATATGATACGGGGACAGCCGTTTTCGCCAGTTCCTGCCCGGACTTGCGGACCGATGCTGCCATGACGTGCATTCCGAAGGCATGGGCCAGTTCTCCCACCCGACGTCCAATCGTACCAAAACCAAGGATCCCCATGGTCTTGCCCGACAGTTCAATCTGAGGGGTATCCCAGAAACACCAGTCAGGTCCTGCAGCCCATCGTCCAGACCGTATCCCCGCATCATGAACTTCCGTACGGCGGCACAGCTCCAGGAGCAGAGCAAACGTGTGTTGAGCAACAGCCTCGGTGCCATAATCGGTCACATTGAATACAGGGATGCCTCGCTTACCTGCTGCCTGTATATCTACAACATCATAGCCTGTTGCAATAACACCAATGCAACGCAGCCTCGGTAAGGCGGCGATACAGTCTGCATCCAGACGAACCTTATTGGTAATCAGAATCTCGGCATCTCTGCTTCGCTCAAGCCGCAATTCCGGTGGAGTTCTGTCGTAAACGGTCAGTGATCCCGTTACAGCCTCCAGCGGATCCCAGGGATTATCTCCCGGATTCAGCGTATACCCATCAAGAACGACACACTTCATAGCGACCTCCTCCCTGTTCCGGATACCCGGAACACAACATTCTGCCAAGCCTTTTCCCAGAGAGCTCTCTGGGGCTCCCTTTTCAATGCTCTTTCCGTTTCGGGTACAGGTTCGAGCATCATCTGATCACTTCGCTACCTCATTTCTCCAATGAACAATGCAGTATTGGGAATATCCATCGAAAACAGAAAAAAACGGAATCCCAAAGGCAGTGTTGGAAGGGAAAAGTTATCCCAATGTGATTGGAGCAGAATATGTTCCTCTTCATGAGAAGTTCTATTGCAGCAAAAACTACAAAAAAAGGTGCGGCATGAAACATACCGCACCCTATTGGCTAACAAGCACTCAGCGTTATCTTACTTCGCTTCGTGTCTGCGCAGAACAGGAAGAGCTTCCTTGACCAGAACCAGAGCCAGAATGAACAGGATGGCGGCAAGGCCGGCCTGCAGATAGGAAGCAAAGAGATCTCCCTGACCAGCTGCAATCACAGCGAGCTTGCTCTTGAAGGTAAGTGCAAGAGAAGTCAGCGTTACCAGCAGCATGAAGACCATGGGGAAGAGCAGCATTCTGTGGTTGCGGGCAGCGTTCTTGAGCCAAGAAGCAACAGCCAGCAGAGCCAGACCGGCAAGCAGCTGGTTGGCTGCACCGAACAGAGGCCAGATTTTTGCCCAGCCACCGAGGCCGAAGGCAAGTCCGAGAATAACCGTAATAACGGTGGCAACATACTTGTTGCACAGCGTCTTGCGGAATCCGGTTACGGTTTCCGGAGTTTCACCGGGATTCAGCCAGAACTCCTGGAACATATATCTGGCAAGACGGGTAGCCGTATCCAGAGAAGTAAGGCAGAAGGCGGAAACGGCAAGAATCATCAGGCCATAGGCATT
>CAMLXE010000090.1 GCA_946490455.1 uncultured Desulfovibrio sp.
GCGCTACTCAAGAAAACAAACATCTGGCTGAAGCATGGTTCAACTGGGGGGGGATCCTCGCAGAACGCGCCGATGCAGCCTCCCCCGAAGAAGAGAACGCCTTCTGGAATGACGCTCAGGAAAAATTCAGACGCGCTACTCAAGAAAATGAACACTTGGCTGAAGCATGGGGCGACTGGGGAACTCTCCTCGCAAAACGCGCTGATGCGGCCTCTTCTGAAGAAAGAAACGCCTTCTGGGATGCCGCTCAGGAAAAATATAGGCGTGCTACTCAAGAAAACGAACATCTGGCTGAAGTGTGGTTCAATTGGGGCCTTCTCCTCGCAAAGCGCGCTGATGCAGCCTCATCTCCCGAAGAGCAAAACGCCTTCTGGGACGACGCTCAGGAAAAATTCAGACGCGCCGCGTCTCTTGAACCTGCATTACCAGCATACAATCAGGCTTGTCTCTTGGCACTGCGCGGGCGTTCAGTAGAGGACATACTCAAGTATCTGGATATATCCCTTGAAGGAGGAAGGCTTCCATCCTTACAGCACATCCAGGAAGATCCACGTCTGAGCGCCATCAGGGAGACTCCCGAATTCAAGGCCTTCATTGAGAAGGTCAAGGCGCTGAACAGAGCCAAGGACAAGGCATAGGGCCACGGGGAGGAATCCTCCCCGCTCTGCCCCCTGCCATTCCAGACTGCCAGCCGGATTCCGAATATCTCTTGCCCCTCTCCGGCACCTGCCGCCCCATGCGCTTCAGCAGGTCAGGAAATGCAGGTTCCCCATACCTTCTCATGCTGCTTCCTGTAGCCCGTACGCAGAGCCTTACATGCGTTTTTTCGCCTGCGGTCAGCATCTTCGGTTCAGGCAGGAAAAGGCAAAGGACGGCTTTCACGGATTTCAGCAGCAAGCCGACCCAGCGATAAACCGCCTTTTCTGACCTCCCTCTCATTCCTCTCCTCCGCCTCAAAAAAAGGGGCTGCCGGTCGGGCAGCCCCAGTTTTGGAAAAGGATGGTCGCTCGGGGAACGGTTGATCAGACGACGCCGTGTTCTCCGGGACGTTCATATTTTTCACTGCCGGCCTTTTCCGCCATGATGTACTGTTCGGTCGTGCCCAGAAGCAGCACGGGGTTACAGATGAAGATGGAGGAATAGGTACCGATGAAGACGCCCATGGTCATGGTGAGGGCGAAATCATGGATGGTGCCGCCGCCCAGAACCATGAGGCTGACGGAGGCCAGCAGGGTTGTGAGACCGGTCATGATCGTACGGCTGAGGGTCTGGTTCACGCTCATGTTGATGATGCTGGTGAGGGGGTCCAGATGCCCGGCCTTCTGCCGCCGCAGGTTTTCGCGGATACGGTCAAAGACGATGATCTTGTCGTTCAGGGAGTAGCCGACGAGGGTCAGCAGGGCCGCGATGACGTTCAGGTCGAATTCCTTGCCCAGTACGGAGAGGATGCCCACGGTAATGACCACGTCATGCACGAGGCCCACGATGGCGCCGAGGGCGTAGTTCAGCTTGAGTTTCCAGCAGATGGCTGCCGTAATCAGAAGCAGGATGAACACGCGGATGGTCATTTCAAGGGGCGTGAAGTTCATGAGGAACATGGCGCCGCCGAGGATGACGGCCATGACGGCCGCGATGACCCAGCGCTGTTCGAAGCGGCCGGAGATATAGACCGTGATGAGCAGTACCGCGATATACATGGCCTGGAGCGCGGCGTTGCGCAGGTCGGCCCCGACCTTGGGACCCACCATTTCCATGCGTTCGATGGTGGCGGTGTTGCCCGCGAATTTCTGTTGCAGGGCTGTGCCCAGTTCGGCGCGGATTGCCTCACCGCTCATGTCGGGAGCGGAGAAGCGCACCAGATAGCTGCGTCCGTCTTCCCCGTACTGCTGCACGGCGAGACCCGGCAGATTGAGGGAAGCGAAGGCGCCCTTGATGTTTTCGTCGGCCACGGGATTGGCGAACTGGAGCTGAACGGCCGCACCGCCAGCAAAATCGACCCCGTAGCGCAGGCCTCCGTTCATGAAGATGGAAGCCGCCCCAATCAAAAAGACAACAACGGAAAGCACATAGGCATAGCGACGCAAGCCTATGAAATCAATTCTCGTTTCCTTTTGCAAAAACTGAAAGCTCATTGCCGGAACTCCTGAAATCCTCACCCGGTGGCGCGGATAAGCGTGGCGGCAGCAAGGCCGCTCCGACAGCCCAGATACTGAGTCTGTCGTCTTCCTTTCCGCGTACCCACAGGGTGAAGAGCGTACGCGATACAAAAATGGCCGTGAACATGGAGGCAACGATACCGAGGGTCAACGTGACCGGAAAGCCGCGGACGGGGCCGGTTCCAAACTGATAGAGGATGGCTGCCGCGATGATGGTGGTCAGGTTGGAGTCCACGATGGAAACGGTTGCCTGTTCAAAACCGAGCTTGACGGCGGCCACCGGCTTCAGTCCCTTGCGCAGTTCTTCGCGTATTCGTTCAAAGATAAGAACGTTGGCGTCAACGGACATGCCGATGGTCAGCACGATACCGGCAATGCCGGGCAGGGTCAGCGTTGCGCCGAAGGCGGCGAGACCGGCCATGAGTATCAGGATGGTGAAAACGAGCATGACGTCGGCAAGGAGACCGGCCATGGCATAGTAAAGCGGCATGATGATGACAACGGCCAGCCCGCCCACTGCGGCAGCGAGGATGCCGCTGCGGATGGATTCGGCACCGAGAGAAGGTCCGACCGTCCGTTCTTCAAGGACGGTAACGGGCGCAGGAAGCGAACCGGCCCGCAGAACGATGGCGAGGTCCTGTGCTTCGGACGGGGTGAAATGACCGCTGATGCTGGCCTTGCCGCCGGCGATCCGTTCATTGATGGTGGGAGCGCTGTGGACCTTGCCGTCAAGGACAATGGCCATGCGCTTTCTGACGTTTTCGCCGGTAATCCGTTCAAAGGTTGCGGCGCCGCGGGCGTTGAAGGAAAGGGACACATTGGGCGTATTGTTGCGATCAAAGGCAGGACGGGCATCATCCACGTCTTCCCCGGTCATCAGGGGTTCCCTGTCGAGGACAATGGGCGTTTCAGCGGTCGTGCCGTCCGGGCGGACGGTCACCATGGGGAAAACGGCCGTACCGGGAGGCAGGAGTCCGTTGGGGTCCACATCGTCACGCACAAGATGGAAGGTGAGCTGGGCGGTCTGTCCCACGAGCTGAATGGCCCGCTGCGGATCGGTCAGGCCGGGAAGCTGAATCTGGATGCGGAAATCGGCCTGCTTGCGGATATCGGGTTCCGCCACACCGAACTGGTCGATACGGTTGCGGATTGTCCGGACGGCCTGATCAAGGGCCATTTCTTCGATGTGGGCACGATTTTCGGGCGTATAGCTGGCCAGATAGCGCACGCCGCCTTCGGGAGCCGGAGCGGCAGACACGGCAAGCTGAGGAAATTCCTTGGCAAGCAGCGCATCGAGCTGTTTTGCCTGTTCGGGACGCGGCAGCAGGAATTCGAGCTGCCTGTCCGGCGTAAGACGGGAACGAAGAACGGTAATGCCCTCTTCCGAGGCCTGAACCCGCAGATCCTGACCGGCTCTGGAAAGGGAATTGAGAACGGCCTGTTCAACATCCACCCCCAGAGTGAGGTGCATTCCACCCTTGAGGTCCAGTCCGAGATTGATTCTGGAATTGGGCAGGAATCTGCCAAATCCCGATGAGTCCACACCCGGCAGGCTCGGCAGGACAAAAATGATGCTGGCCACCAGAACCAGCAGCGAAGCGGCAATACGCCAGCCTGTGAATTTCATGGAGTCCCCCCGGGAGCCGTCTCCCGGACTTCTCCCCGGCCTGACAGGCCCCCGAAGCCACAGAGAACGTTCCCTGATACATTGTCAAAGCAGGGCAAGTCCACCCCGACCAGCGCTGCCCCGAGAGGATTGTACCGCATCACATGGGAAGGAGGCGGGAATCCACAGGCTGTGGAAACACAAAACGCCTGTCGTGAAAACGACCCGAATCGGGTAACGCCAGATAGAAACCGGAAAAAGGCACGGCCCCGAAGGGCCGTACCGTTACAGCAGAAATCAGTCTTCCTTGGCCGTCTTCGTGCGAGGATCGATAACGCTCACCACATACGCACGGCCGATATTGACGGAAGTGGAACCAAGATCAACCGTCAGGACATCGCCGTCAATGTCGGTGATCCGCCCCATAAGGCCGCCGCTCGTCAGGACCTGATCCCCCTTCTTGAGGCTTTCCAGCATGGATTTATGCTGTCTGGCGCGCTTCTGCTGGGGACGGATAAGCAGAAAATAGAAAATGGCCAGCATGGCGATAAGCGGAACAAACTGCATCAGCGCGCCACCTTCGGCAGCGGCTCCAGACGTACCCATGGCATGGGCGACAGAAGCGAACATGTGTCCTCCTTAAAAGGGGTTATGGGCGATACCATCCAAACTGTCATTATGACAAACATCTGCAAAAACCGCATACTAGCGACAGAAAAGCCATTTGGCAAGCACAGACTGAAGACTCCGGCCCACAAAACGGCATGTTGCAGAAATGCAACAAACAAACCGGTCCCGGCCCACAGGACCGCTCTTCCACCCCCGGAAGGTTCGGGAAAGGGCTGAGGGAAGGGCTTGCGGGGAAAAGCGGCAGGGAAAGCGCTGGAGGAAAAAGGTCCGGCAGGAGACCTCCTGTTCTGCGTCCGCCGCTCCCGGCGCGTTCGGCATCCCCGCTCCACCGATCCGGCGCGTTCGGCATTCCCTCTCCGCCGCTCCCGGTGTGTTCGGCATCCCCGCTCCGCTGCTCCGGCGCGTTCGGCATCCCCGCTCCGCTGCTCCGGCCATTGTCATCCGGCGGAAAGGGGCTGAGGGAGGAGCTTCGGTCGGAAAGCTGTTGCAGGAAAGGAGGCTGAGGAGCAAGAGCCGACGGAACGGCCCCTTCCGGATGCGTGCTGCCAGTCAGCCTGACGGGAAAGGGACAGGCGGAAAGGTCCCGGCCCGCAGGACCGCTCTTCCGCCCCCGGAAGGTTCGGGAAAGGGCTGAGGGAAGGGCTTGCGGGGAAAAGCGGCAGGGAAAGCGCTGGAGGAAAAAGGTCCGGCAGGAGACCTCCTGTTCTGCGTCCGCCGCTCCCGGCGCGTTCGGCATCCCCGCTCCACCGATCCGGCGCGTTCGGCATTCCCTCTCCGCCGCTCCCGGTGTGTTCGGCATCCCCGCTCCGCTGCTCCGGCGCGTTCGGCATCCCCGCTCCGCTGCTCCGGCCATTGTCATCCGGCGGAAAGGGGCTGAGGGAGGAGCTTCGGTCGGAAAGCTGTTGCAGGAAAGGAGGAAACTTCTCCCCGAAAGAGAGACCGGAGACGCTCCGTCTGCCCTCCCTGCGCACAGTCTGACACCTGCCGGAACGACAGCGGCATGGTCTGCCCGTGTCCGGCATGTTCGGAGAGACGCACCGCGCCCTGTCGGCAACGGTGCGTCCGAAAAAGGCTCTCAGGGAAGTCTTCTGGTCTCCGGAAAATGGCGCAGACGAGCCGGTTCTCACCGGTCTGTGCCGTGTTTCCCTTCCCCGGTGGCGTGCTGTTCCGCCCTTGCGGCGTCCGCGGTCGCAATATCGGAGAGACAGAACGGCGTCTCCTGATAGACGTAATAGTTCAGCCAGTTGGAATAGAAAAGATGGGCGTGTGCCTTCCAGCGCATCATGGGGGTGCAGCCGGGATCGTCATGCGGGTAGTAGTGGGCCGGAGGCAGAATTTCCAGTCCCTTGCTGAGGTCCCGACGATATTCTCCGTCCAGCGTATCCCGGTCGTATTCCAGATGTCCCATGATGAACAGATTCCGGCCTCCCGGCGTACCGGCAATGAGCACGCCGGCCTCATCCGATTCGGCCAGAATGTCCAGACCGGGCACGGCCAGAATGTCTTCGCGCCGCACTTCCGTATGTCGGGAATGCGGGGCATGAAACACATCGTCAAAGCCGCGGAAAAGGCTGCATGTCGGCTCGTTCAGACGATGGCTGAACACACCGAAGACCTTGTGGTCGAGCTGATGCTTGGGGATGCCGTAGTGATGGTACAGCCCGGCCTGCGCACCCCAGCAGATATACAGCGTCGAATGCACGTTGGAGCGCGCATAGTCCATGATGGCCACCAGTTCGTCCCAGTAGTCAACCTCTTCAAAGGGAAGCTGCTCCACGGGGGCGCCGGTGATGATCATGCCGTCGAAGGTCCGGTGGCGAACCTGCGAAAAGGTCTTGTAGAAGCGTTCAAGATGCTGCTGGGCCGTATTCCGGGACTCGTGCCCCTCCGCCCTGAGCAGCGTGATGTTCACCTGTAGCGGCGTGTTCCCAAGCACCCGCAGAAGCTGGGTTTCGGTCGTAATCTTGGTGGGCATCAGGTTCACGATGGCAATTTCCAGCGGACGGATATCCTGCCGGTTGGCACGGCTTTCCGTCATGACAAATATGTTTTCGCTCTCCAGTATCGGACGAGCCGGCAAATCTTCAGGAATCTTGATGGGCATGAAACTCTCCTCAACGATTGACGGGCTGTTTTCCTACTGGAAGGACATAAATTGTGTCAACCCTTTCCCAACCTGACCAACAGGGGAGACGCCTCCCGGAATGTCGGCGGTACCAGCGTGGCCGCTGCCGACCGGCAGAAGAGACGCCTTCCGGGTACTGTTCCTCCTTATTTTGAGCCGCGATACCTGACCGGCCGCGCGCGACGCCTTCCGGGAACAGAGCGCTCCACTGCACAAGGCGCAGGACTGACCGGCCGTGCGCGACGCCTCCCGGAGCCGCTGACAAGAAGAGCTGCAACAGCCCGCGCTCCTCACCGTACGCAACACTTGCCTCCAAAAGGCTTCCGGTCCGGGGCTGCCCCACCGCGCGCGACGCCCGCCAGGTGTACGCTCAGGGCATTGAACGTTTGTTTACGCTGCCCACCGCGCGCGACGCCCGCCAGACGACGGTTGCCCCGAATATGGCCTTTTCACTCTGCCCCACCGCGCGCGACGCCCGCCAGAGCGGCTCCCTTGAAACTATTCCCGTTATTGTCTGACCCACCGCACACGACGCCTTCCGGCATATCTTCTCTGGATGAGGCAAAAAGCCTCAGCTGCCCCACCGCGCGCGACGCCCGCCAGCTCCCTTCCGCAGCCCCCTCCGCAGTTCCACGAGAGCTGCCCCGCTGGCCGCGCC
>CAMLXE010000091.1 GCA_946490455.1 uncultured Desulfovibrio sp.
AAAGAAAGAAGGACATTATTCCTCTTGCATATAATTTTCTTAATTTTTACTGCAAGAAATATGGACGTACTTTGTCATTTTCTCCAGAGGTAGAAACTTTATTTGAAGAGTATTGCTGGCCTGGGAATGTCAGGGAAATGGAAAACATGATTCATGGACTTGTTGTTGCAAATGATAACAAATGTTTTACAGCCAATGATATTCGCCTGACAGAAAAAGAATTGGCATTTGATGATCAAATAATTATAAAAGATATATAGAAAAAGAATTTTCGTGATCTTAAACGTGTTTTTGAATATAACATATTTAAATCGTATATTAAACGATTTTCTTCGATAAATGAACTCTCTGTCAGTATGAAACTTGATCGTACAACAGTATTCAGAAAACTGCGTGAGTATGGGCTGTCCTTAAATAAGAAGGGTAAAAGAAATAAGAAACGATAAGAAAGGTTATTGATTCTTCTGTATGGATCTTAACTCCTGCCATACAGAGAGGCAGGCCTTGGGGATGCCTTATGTGAAATGTGTGAGGGTGGTCACAGTAAAACGATCTGCCCGAAGCCCTGTTAAAGCGTGTGCAGACATAGGCCTTGCAATGTTCTTATTTTTACCTGCCGGGCGATGAATAGTGTGGGATAGATTGTGTTATGATTTGAGTTTGTTTGATTATCCCTGCCTCTTGAACATCTTATCCAGCTCTTCGGAAGACCATTCCAGCACGCAGGGACGCCCGTGCGGGCAGAAATGCCGATTTTCTGTTGCAAGCCATTGGGCAATAAGGTTGGCAGCCTCATCCGGTGCCAGCGGATCTCCTGCCTTGATGGCTGCCTTGCAGGCCATGGTAGCCCATAGTGCGTGGAGATCATCCTTATGTCCTGCAAGCGCTTCACGAATGAATTCACCAGCAGCCGACCGGTCAAGCAGGGAGGGAATCGTGCGGATTTCAAGGGCAATTCCCTGTCCGAGAGCACGTGTTTCCAAAGTGAATCCCATGGAGGTCAGTGGACCGTGCAGTTCTTCCAGGCGTTCCTGTTCTGCCGGGTGCAGCGCATATTCCAAGGGGAGAACCAGTGGTTGGGACATACCGGAAAGGGCCCCTGTTTCAATGCGTGAAACAAGGACTCTCTCATGGGCAGCATGCTGATCCAGAAGCAGCAGCGCTCCATGTTCTCGGTCATTTCGCAATCTGCGCAGAACCAGATAGGTGTTTCCGATCTGTCCCATATAGATGTAGGAACCAATCCGAATCTGGCCTTCCCCAAGAAACTCCATTTCCAGAGTCTGCTGTGGAGGCTGTTCCTTAATGGGAGCTTCTTCCGTCCGGGCATCCGGGGACGGCGGTTCTGTCTTTCGAATTGGCAGAGTTCCCTGTTCCTGCTGAAGAGGGGCAGAGCGAGGGAATGGTTCCCATAAGGGAGCCTCTTCGTGGACACTATCGGGAACGCCATCCCATGGAAGACCATTTTCTCCATAAAGATCAATTGGTTGTGGGGAAGGCTGTTCAGAGAATGCAGGCGGCGTCGCTTCCAGATCTTCTTCCTGGCTGTTTCGGGAAAAACGGTATTCCGGTGGAAGAATGCGTTCTGTATCGGCTTCTCCCCAGAAGCCCTTGGGTCTGGGAGAAGGGGCAGTCTGCCTGAACTGTGGTTCCGGTCTTTCAGTTGGGACAGCGGGGGAAGGAACTTCGTCTTCAGAGGGCAGAAGATGCGTGATCGCGTCTTCTATTGCACGCAGGACAATGGAGAAGACAGCTCGTTCATCTCGGAAGCGAACTTCGCTTTTGGCAGGATGCACGTTGACATCCACTTCCTGCGACGGGACATCCACAAAAAGAACGGTCTGAGGATATTCTTTGGAAAGCAGGCGTCCCTTATAGGCCTCCCGTACCGCTTTCATGAGCAGCTTGTCGTTGACGGCACGTCCATTGACATAAAAGAGCAGTCTGTCTGCACGCGGCTGGGTCTGACCGGGGGAAGAGGTAAGTCCATGCACACGATAGCCTCCGGCCTGTCGGTCAAAGGGGATGAGTGATTCCGTGACTGCGGGTGGCCAGATGACTGCCAGTCGCTGGGCAAGTGTCTGTCCGGCTGGAAAGCGGAGGACTTCACGCCCTCCGGCCAGAAAGATAAATTCAGCCTCAGTGTGTACGAGCGCCAGTCTTGTCAGCAATTCCTGCGCGCGTTTGAGTTCTGTGGCTGGCGTTTTCAGAAATTTCAGTCTGGCCGGAACAGTGGCAAACAGGTCACGAACTTCTACAACTGTTCCCCGATGCAGCCCGCTGGGACCATGTTCGGCCAGTCGGCCGTGTTCCACACGAATAAAGGCCGCTTCTTCCTGATTGGCGTAACGTGAGTCCATGCGGAAGCTGGAAACTGACGCAATGCTGGGCAGCGCTTCGCCTCTGAAGCCAAATGAGCTGATTTCCCAGGGGTCATCCAGACTGGCAATCTTGCTCGTGGCATGTCTGGTAACGGCAAGTTCCAGCTCTGAAGGAGGAATACCCAGACCGTCATCTCGTACACAAATCAGACTTTGGCCGCCATTTTCAAGCGTTATTTCAATCAGTCTGGCCCCGGCATCAAGGCTGTTTTCGACCAGTTCCTTGACCACGCTTGCAGGACGTTCAACCACTTCCCCAGCGGCAATCTGATTGCACAGTTCTGGAGAAAGCAGCCTGATTTCCCGATGGGAAGTGCCCGGCGTGTTGGCAGGAGGAATGGAAGGCGAGCATGGAGAAGTTGGGGAATCTGTCATGGAGGCAGCATACCTGTTGTGTGCAGTGCAGGCAAGAAAAACCGATTCGACCTGCTGTACGCGGAGGATGAGACAGCAGGCCAGTATGATACATTATCCTTGCCTGTGCAATATTTTTTGAAAATAATACATATGGATACAGAGAATGCCGTTATCCAGAACGGGGTTGGCATAATTGTCCGTAAAGAAATTCTCCACAATATGGGAAGGGCTGAATCCCAGTTTTGGATAAAAGGATGTTCCCGTTATGCTGGTACCTACGAGCATGGTACGGAAACCACGCTCGGCGTATATCTGGGAAAGCCTGTCCACAAGGCGTCTTGCATAGCCATGTCTCTGTCTGTCCGGTTCCGTTGCAAGATTTTTGAGTTCGCATGTGTCAGAAGACAGTGGAAGAATGACCGCTTCACAGACAATCTGTCCGTTTTCCAGGCCAAGGTACATATCTCCTGCTGAAAGATAGCGCTCCAGCATGGTTTCATCTGGGTCGGCGAGCAGAAGCAGATGGAGATATTCCTTTCGATTTCTGGGGGGAATGCAGCGAACGGTAAACATGAGGCGTTCTGAAAAAAAAGCCCCCGGAGGTATGAGCCTCCGGGGGACACATGAATCGAATCAGGCCAGTGCAAATGAGCTTTCGTAAGAGGGAACAAGGCGTTTGCGATGGGACTCTTCAGCTGTATCAATCAGAGACAGGGCCTGTTCATCTTCCAGCTTGCGCAGGAACTGGTTGTTGAGCTGATGCCCTGAGCAGCAAACCTCAAAGTCACCCTGAATGGGCGTTCCGAGCATGGCCATATCACCAATGAAGTCAAGCAGCTTATGGCGTACGAATTCATCCCGATACCGAAGTCCTTCAGGATTCATCACGCCCTTGTCGTCGAGGACGATCACACTGGCCAGAGAACCGCCGCGGGCGAGGCCATGGCTATGCAGGTACTCGACGTCCTTGTAGAAACCAAATGTTCTGGCATTGGCAACACGGGCGAAGGTGGCTGGCGTTACATCCATGGAAATATGCTGCCGACCGATGGCCGGGTGGGGAAAATCGATAGTATAGGAAACCCGAAAGCCTGCATGAGGACGGGCAATGATGCTTTTGGCTCCGGAGCGATATTCCATGATTCTGTTGACCCGCATGACCTTGCGGGAAGCGTGAAGCGGACGAATACCGGCACGGGCAAAGAGTTCCACAAAGGCAGAGGCAGAACCATCCATGATCGGAATTTCACCGCCTTCGACACTGACAATCAGATTGTCGATTCCCAGGCCAAGAATTGTCGCGAGGAGATGTTCCACCGTGGATACGGAAGCGCCATTGGCTCCCAGCGTGGTAGCCAGCTCTGTTGTCAGAACAGCTCTCGGAACAGGGCTGACCCGACGGATGCCATCGGCCGTATGAATTTCAAACACGATACCCGTGTTGGCCGGGGCCGGACGTAGTGTAACGCGTACCTGATTGCCGCTGTGCAGTCCGATACCGGAGCAGGTCATAACGTGCTGAATGGTAGTCTGGTTCATTGGATCCTCCGCTTGTTATATAGCAAAAAGCGGGCCAAAACTACCATATATCTATCCACTTAAAATTGCAGAATAAATACTGAAGCATTCATGAAAATTTTGTGTCTTTTTTGCAACACTGTGTCATTTATTCCGCAGCTCTTCGGGCAAAAAGCAATCGCTGATGTCCTGCCAAGTCTTTGATAGCAATCATGTTTTCCCAGATGTGACTTTTTAGCGACAGTTGGAGGGGAGTACTTTGAGTCCAGCCATGTTCCAGAATCAGAATCCCCCCCGGACGCAAAGCCTTTTCTGCTTCAGCGGCCACGGCCAGCAGGTGTTCAAGGCCCTGTCGGCCATCGGCATTGGGAATGCCAACGGAGTGATGGGCATGCCTATGGGCTTCACGATTGCGGTCATCATCCACAAAACCGGGGACAAGTGCCGTAACCGGTTCAAAATCACGCACTTCAGGGGACAGCGTTTCGTATTCCTCCCGGCTGACATAAGGCGGATTGCTGACCAGCAGATCAAGGCTGCCCGGAAGAAAGAGCGGGTGATTGAAATCGGCACGCAGGGGCTGAAGGCGGCTGCGGACTGCGTGACTTACGGCATTGCGTTCAGCAACGGCCAAAGCTCTGGCTGAAATGTCGGTCATGACTCCCCGCCAGAGGGGGCGTTCAGCACAAAGCGTCACGGCAATGCAGCCACTTCCCGTACCGAGATCGGCAAAGCGGATGGCATGGTCTTCTGGAAAGGCGTTCAGAGCTGTCTCGATAATCAGCTCCGTTTCAGGTCGTGGAATCAGGGTGGCTGGTGTGACTCTGAAATCTCGGCCAAAGAATTCCTTTGAGCCTATGAGATAGGCCGCAGGTTCTCCTTCGGCTCTGCGGCGGAGCAGGCCTGAAAGCCGGGCATGCTCTCCGGGAGACAGAAGAATGTCAGGGGAGAGAGTCAGATCCAGACGGGAGATGGAGCAAACGTGAAACAGCAGCAGTTCTGCGGAGAGGCGTGGTGAATCTACTCCCGCTTCTGCCAGTACTCTGGCTGCGGCAAGCGTCCATTGGGCACGAGAGGGAAGTTCAGCCATTTTGCTGCTCCAGAAGGGGTTCCAGTTCGGCTGCGGTGATGCAGGTAATCCCCATGTTACGCATGTCCCGGATGTTGGAAAGGGCAATCTCTTCCGTTTGAGCCGAACAGGCATCAGTGACCACAATGGTCCTGTAGTCCAGACTCATGGCATCGACGGCTGTTCCCCGCACACAGTTGGGATATTGTGTTCCCGTGATAATGACATTCTGCACACCGAGTCTTCTGAGCAGCAGATCCAGAGATGTCTGGAAGAATGCGCTGAAGCGGCATTTGGCAATAATGTGTTCATCAGCCGTTGGTGTGAGCTCTTCCACAATCCGGGCACCGTCCGTTCCAGGAACACAAACACCTGGACCTTTGGTGAACAGGGAAACACGCCAGCTTTCGGTATCGCTTCCGTCTCTTCTGTGCTGGCGAATGATGTGGATACGCTCCCAGTTCCGGCTGCGGGCCAGTTCAAGCAGTTTTTTGATGACAGGGATGGTTGCGGCTGCCCCTGCCACATGGAGTGGCGCTCCTGGCAGAACAAAGTCATTTTGCATGTCGATGATAAGAAGAGCGTTTTTCATGGCACATCTCCCGGAATTGGGCCTGTCAGACAACAATGGCTGGCGTCACAGGGCAGGTTCAGGCAGGAGGTAACATCCGATGCCCTTTTCTGCAATTCGGAGCAGAGGCGTATCTCGGCATAAAAAAGGCCCCGGCGAGAACGCCGGAGCCTTTTCAGTCAGTATCGAATGAGTCCGGGGACAGGGCCTAGTACATGCCGCCCATGCCGCCCATGCCACCCATATCAGGCATGGCAGGAGCATCCTTCTTGGGTTCGGGCTTGTCTGCAATGGCGCATTCGGTGGTCAGGAGCAGGGAAGCTACGGAAGCGGCCTTTTCCAGAGCAACACGAGCCACCATCTTAGGATCGATGACACCGGCCTTGATCAGGTCTTCATATTCGCCGGTAGCAGCGTTGAAGCCAAAGCCATCCTTGCCTTCACGGACCTTTTCAACCACCACGGAGCCTTCATGACCAGCGTTGCTGGCGATCATGCGCAGAGGTTCTTCAAGGGCGCGGCGGACAATGTTCAGACCGGCCAGTTCATCATCATCAGCAGGCTTGATGTCGTCAAGGACCTTGACGGCGCGGACGAAGGCAGTACCGCCACCAGGGATGACACCTTCAGCAACAGCAGCGCGGGTTGCATTCAGAGCATCTTCAACGCGGTCCTTCTTTTCCTTCATTTCGGTTTCAGTAGCGGCGCCTACATGAATCACCGCAACGCCACCAACCAGCTTGGCCAGACGTTCCTGAAGCTTTTCACGATCGTAATCGGAAGAGGTTTCTTCAATCTGGGCGCGGATCTGCTTTACGCGGGCCTTGATGTCATCGGCCTTGCCGGCGCCATCAACAATGGTGGTGTTTTCCTTGTCGATGACCACGCGCTTGGCCGTACCAAGAGAGCTCAGGGAGATGTTTTCCAGCTTGATGCCGCGGTCTTCAAACACGGCTTCGCCGCCGGTAAGAATGGCGATATCTTCAAGCATGGCCTTACGGCGTTCACCAAAGCCAGGAGCCTTTACGGCAACAACCTGCAATGCACCACGCAGCTTGTTCACAACGAGGGTAGCCAGAGCTTCGCCTTCCACATCTTCAGCAATGATGAGCAGAGGACGGTTTACCTTGGCAACCTGTTCAAGCACGGGAAGCATGTCCTTCATGGTGGAGATCTTCTTCTCGTTGCACAGGATGAAGGGGTTGTCGAGTTCACAGACCATCTTTTCAGCGTTGGTCACGAAATAGGGAGAAAGATAGCCACGGTCGAACTT
>CAMLXE010000092.1 GCA_946490455.1 uncultured Desulfovibrio sp.
CGACCATCGGCAATAATGACATCTTTCCTGCTATTCTTCGGAAGGAGTTTCCTCTTCGGGTTCAGTCGGCATTCCGGAGCCTGAACCGGAGAGTACCCGGCGAATGGAGCGAATGGCCTGCTTGGTGCGCAGTTCGTTTTCGATGAGTGCGAAGCGTACGTAGTCGTCACCATAGGAACCGAAGCCAAGCCCGGGGGATACGGCAACATGCGCCTCCTTCAAGAGAAGCTTGGAAAATTCCACGGAACCCATTTTACGGAATTCTTCTGGAATTCTGGCCCACAGGAACATGGTTGCCTTGGGCGGCGTTACTTCCCAGCCCACACGGTTCAGTCCATCGCAAAGGTAGTCACGCCGTTTGCGATAGGTTTCACGCACTTCCTCAACGCAGTCCTGCGGACCATTGAGAGCCACGGTGGATGCGATCTGAACGGGCTGGAAGATACCATAGTCAAGGTAGCTCTTCATACGTGTAAGAGCATGGATAAGTTCACGATTCCCCACGCAGAAGCCCACGCGCCATCCTGGCATGGAGTAGCTCTTGGAGAGGGTGTAGAATTCTACCCCTACGTCCTTGGCGCCTTTTGCCTGGAGGAAGCTGGGAGCCTTGTAGCCATCAAAGGCAAGGTCAGCATAGGCAAGGTCATGTACCACCCAGATCTTGTTTTCTTTTGCGAAATCAACAATTTTCTGGAAGAACTCAAGATCGGTTACTTCTGTGGTGGGGTTGTGCGGATAGCAGATGAAAAGAACTTTGGGTCTGGGCCAGGCCTGGCGCATGGCTACGGTCAGATCTTCAAAGAAGTCTCGACCGGGACCAATCGGCACACGCCGTACGTCAGCGCCGGCAATGATAGGGGCATAGGTATGGATGGGGTATGTCGGGTCCGGGGCGAGAACTACGTCTCCGGGGGAGAGCATGGCCAGCGAGAGGTGTGCAAGCCCTTCCTTGGATCCCATGGTGACGATAGCTTCGGTTTCGGGATCGAGATAGACATCAAAATTGCGGGTGTACCAGTCACAGATGGCTTTCCGCAGATTCGGGATACCCTTTGATACGGAATAGCGATGATTGACGGGTTTCTGTGCGGCTTCAATCAGCTTGTCCACAATGGGTTTGGGCGTGGGCATGTCGGGATTGCCCATGCTGAAGTCCACGATATCTATGTTCTGGTGACGGAGCTGCATTTTGAGGTCGCCGACCACGGCAAAAACATAGGGGGGCAGACGGTGGATTCGCGGAAATTCGTTCATGGCCCGATATTTCTCCTGTACTCTGAAAACGTTCGCTGAACGGACAACTTCTTTTCCTGAACGTGGCATTCGTCCGGTACGGAAGGTTCCTGAAAGCCTTGTGTCTGGGCCAGGACGGGAGACCCGTTGGCGGCGGTGCGGGAAGAAGACAGGGTGGAGAAGACCTCTGAGATCGGCCCGCATGTCTCGGTGCCTGCGCACATCCATAAAAGCAGGGATTCCGGTTCCTGTAAAGTGCAAACTGAGGACTCTTTGCCCGAATGTTGCAAAGAGGGAGAGAAGAAAAGGCAACGGCAAGGTTTGGAAGGGCCTCATCGGCCGGACTGATGGCTGAGGAGAGAAAAGAAGCAGAAAGGACGGTTATGGTAAATGGCCGTAACCGTCCTGCAGAAAGTTCAGTTCAGCATCTGCCGCAATCGGGAGACCGGATGCATGGTCGGTACTCCCGTGTGATGTGAAATCTGGAGCCGGCAGGTCCCGCATTCGGAGACACAACAGGTTGCTCCACTTTTTTTGACGGTCTGGAAGAGTTCCTTTCCAACCGTGGTGGCAACGTCGTATTTTTCCTTCTTGAATCCATAACTGCCGGAGATGCCACAACAGCCTGCCTGAGCATCTTCAACATGTGTTCCCAGCATTCGCAGGAGTTCCAGGCCAGGCTTGCCAATGCCCTGAGCCCGCAGATGGCAGGGGGCATGGTAGATCAGTCTTTCCCGATCAGGGCGCAGGGAAGAAATGTCCAGTTCTCCTCGTTCCACAAGGCCAATCAGAAATTCACAGGCATCTTCCAGACGAGGGCTGAGAGTGTGAACATCGTCAACATCAGGGAAGAATTCACCATATTCCTGTCCCAGCATAAGCCCGCAGCTTGGGCAGAGTGTCAGAATGGGAACATCGGGAGAGGAGAGACGGACCAGTTCGGCACTGTTGACCCTTGCGGCCTCAGCCGCTTCATCCATGAAGCCGTTGGCAATGAGAGGTACGCCGCAACAGCCGGTTTGGGGAACAATCACCTCATATCCCGCACGTTCCAGCAGAACAACAAGATCCATCCCTGTCTGCGGATCGTAGTCTTCGATATAGCAGCCGGGGAAAAAGACAACCTTTTTCGCTCCGGGCGTTTTCCCTGACATATGCTTGGCAAACAGCTGCCGGAAACTTTTGGATGCATAGACCGGCAGAGGAGCCTTCGCAGAAACGCCAAAACGATCAAGGAGCCAGCGCGTCAGGGGGTTGGTCATGCCAAGGCGCACCAGCGCTGCAGGAAAGAGTCGAGCCAGAGCTCCGAAACGTGTTCCGTGGGAAAGAACCCAGTCGCGGAACGGAGGTTTGTGTTCTCTGCACCAGTCGCCTCTGGCCATCATGTTCAGCGTTGATATCTTGACGCCGGAAGGACAGGCTATGTCGCAGTTTTTACAGTTGGAACAGTAGTCCAGTGCTTCGATTTCTCCATTGGGACCGGGTGTCATTTCGTCCAGCAGGCGGAAACGTTCCGAAGCCGGGCCTGTCAGTTTTGGGCCTCGAAACGCTCGAGTTGCCCGAGTGACGGGACAGTAGGCAACGCAGGTCGTACAGGTCGTACATTTGTCCAGACTGTCGATGGGTTTCATAGGATATGTCCTCAGGCATTGAGAGCCGCGAACCAGGCCGTGGCCAGTGCGACGCCGTTGCCGGATTTCTCGGTTGCGTGATCGTAGCCGCCAAGCGTCTTGCCAATAAAGGCGACATTGGAACACAGGGGGGAGCCGTCTGCCGCCAGTGGACGCAGTTTTGAGTCCACATGGGGACCAAGCAGGGCGAAGCCATGCCGGAGAGGCGCTGCCGGGAAGAGTTCTGCCTGCGACCATTCCGGAGAACAGGGAACGAGAGGAAGATCAAGATTGAAAATCGGTTCCCAGGCCCGATCCGGAGTGGTTTTGAAGCCTTCACCCAGAACGCCCCCCGTGGCAATGATGAAGCTTTTTGCGGCATAATGCCGTTCTCTTCCTCCTGAGCAGGTGAGAAGAGCTTCACATCGTCCATCTTTCACAACAGATCCGGTAAGTTCTGCCTGCTCAATGACATCAACGCCATATTTTCTGAGCAGATTTGTCAGCATGGTGTACAGACGCAGTCCTGTAACAGCCGGAGCCAGCGCTACGATTTCGCAGGCTTTCATTCCGATTCCCCGTTCCACGGCTTCGTGTGCAATATAGTCTGGCCTCGTGCCGAGAATGGGGGGAATCAGGACGGCAGAGGTGCCTGCACTACTGGGGCCAATGGCAGCAAGCAATTCTCGAACAAGCCAGTCAATACCTTCCTGACTGTCGAGATGCCGGGCCAGATCCAGCGTACCAAGATCTCTCTGAAGGCGGAAAGGAGAGGGCAGAGTAAGCGGAATCAGTTTTTTCCCCGAGCAGAGAGAACGGTCGGAGAGTCCTTCAACCACAAGCTTGGGAGAGAAGTCCTTAAGTCCTTCAACTCCAACAGCATAGATAGTCTCTGCTGCCTCTATGCCATGCATGTCAAGCGTTCGGGGCACCATATAGGAAGGTTTGGTTGTCCCAAGCGCGGTGATCAGGCGCATATTCCCCTTGTCTGAACACACATACGGGTATCCTTCTTCCTGGCAGAGTTCGAGAAAGGCCTCAAGCGCCTTGTGTACTGTCTGTTCACCCACAAGACTGTAGGGATGGCGAGGTGGAAGACTGGCAAAGCCATCAAAGGGGGAACGTAAGGCGTGTCCATCCGTATCCGTGCCGAGGACATCAATGCTCCCGCCTCCGATAGCAAGAACACCGGCTCCTCGGGTAATGATCAGCACACGTTTTCCTGCCCTGGCAGCGAAGATGGCGGCGCACAGACCGGAGAAGCCTTCGCCGGCAACAAGAACGTCATAGGTGGTTCGAGTGTTCATGCATCGGCTCCGTCGATGTTGAGAGTGGCGCCATACAGGCTGCGCGCCAGTTCGGTTTCTCGCAGTTCGTTGCCCCAGAGAACAGGACGGATACCATGCCAGCGTTCTTCCTGGAACTGGCGCAGCAATCCTGCGCTGGGAACTTCTGCTCCTCGAATGACGCAGCCAGCCACACTGCATGGCGTACCTGCCGGAGTATCGGAAGGACAGGGGAGCAGTCCCGCTTCCACAATGGTTCCTACCCCGCGAATGCCACAGAAACTTCCCTGACAGGTTCCCATGCCCATTCTGGTACGACGGCGAATGTCATTCAGAGAATAGGATGTTTCTTCGGACGCGACCTGCTCAAACTCGGCTACGGTTACCCTCTCGCATTCGCAAAGCAGGGCCTTTTTCCAGGGAGCAGCTTCCAGTCGTTCCACGGTAGCCTCAAAACTGTCACCGAGGCGGGAGCGAGCGAGATCCAGTCCTGTTGCCGGAAATACCTTGCGGGCCCGCTCCATGAGTTCAGGGGAGGCTTCTTCAACCAGAGGTTCTTCGGCGGTGCGACAGGGAACGCTCATGTCAAACTTTTTGCATACGAGGTCCGCCATACGTTCGGCCATGAGTCTGTAGGTGGTGAGCTTGCCGCCACAGACGGTTGCCATTCCTTTCAGACCGTCAGCTTCGTGGTCCAGAACCACAAAGTTGCGTGAGGCACCGCGCCCTTCAGCCGAAGAATCAGCCGTGTACAGCGGTCTGGTTCCCGCAAAGGTCCGAAGAATACGGTAATCGTCAATATGGGGGAAAAGAACTCGTCCTATATCCAAAAGCTCCCGGACTTCTGTCGTATCCGGAACAACATCGGCAGGGTCTTCCGTTTTTTTGGACGTGGTACCAAGAATGGTAATGGAACCGTGGGGTACAAAAATATCACCGTCGGAAGCCTGCCGAAGGCGATTGACGACCCGGCTGGTAAAGCGATGGTTGAAGGCAATGAGGGTTCCACGGTCCGGTTTTACATTGATGGTCAGACCTGCCGTTTCGGCAATGCGCCCAACCCAGCTTCCCGCTGCATTGACCACAAAGCCGCAGGGGATGACACCGGTTTCTCCTGTTCTGGTGTCGCGAACGGCAACCCCTGTCACCTTTCCTCCAGTGCTTTCAATGGCCGTGACGGCCGTATAGGTGCGGAAGGATGCACCATGACGGACAGCGTTCCGTACATTTTGCCAGACAAGGCGGAAGCCATCTACGGCAGAATCGGGAACCCGGTAAACAGAAACTATGTCCTCTGCAAGGTTGGGTTCAAGACGACGTGCTTCTGCAACAGTAAGGGGGTCGGCTGCAATACCGCAGGCCTGGCAGGCTTTGACCCAGCGCTCTTCAAAGTCTGCGGGGTCCTGCCGGCTCCGGACAAAGAACCCTTCGGTTTCTTCCACACAATGACGCCCGATCTTTCGAAGAATACGGTTCTCTTCAATGCATTCACGGCCGGCATCGGCATCCTTTACGGCGTAACGCGCTCCACTGTGCAGCAGACCATGGAAGCGTGAGCTGGTTCCGTGGACAAGATCACGCTGCTCAAGCAGCAGGGCCTTGACGCCACGCATGGCGAGATCGCGAAGAACACCGGCACCCGTGGCGCCGCCTCCGATAACGACCACATCGTGGTATTGTCTGGTAAAGTATGAAAGTTCGCGCATGGCGGGCTCCCGTTGGTTTGCATCGGAAAAGAAAGGAACGTCGCACGACATGACATGGAGAAGAAAAGCTTGTCGTAACGATGCGGAATCCGGGATAAGGTACTGAAAACAGGTTAGCCCGGAACATGAGCAGTTTCAATAAAAATATTCATAAATGAAAAAAATATCAGATGCTCTGTTTGTTTTTTCGTAAATGAAAGCAGATGAGCGCAATGTAGAATAGAAGTTATTTTACTGTTTTTTCTATATGATTTCAATGAATTGCAGAAATTGTTCTGGTAGATGTACTCCTCTGCAATCCCTTGAAGGGCAGATCCGTCTCCTTTTTGCCCAACGTTTCTTTATTTTTCGTCCAGTTCTATCTTCTCACATTCACTTGTCTTTTCCTTGGAAGCAGAAAAACTGACCGACCATTTCGTACTGCATTTTTTCGCCCCGGCATGGCTGTTGTATGGGGCCTGATCAGGGCTCCATGCTTTTCTGCTCCTGCACTGTTCCTATTGGGAAGCTTCTCGAAGTCATACGGCATTTATGATTTCTTACCACCGAAAGAGAGCATTTATCAGCGTATGTCCGATTCATCTGGAAGGCCGGTCTTGGAAGGGAGAACTGTATTTCCTGTGGAACCAGTTTCAAGAACTATGGAACTGCTTGTACTGCTTATGTTTTTAAGAAATATTCTCCTGAGTCAGGGTAAAGGGGATGCAGCAGACACGGATTTCATCAAGGGCATCTGGACTTCCATGCTTGAAAGATATGGCATTTCGGAGGAAACTGTTTTCCTGATGAGCCGTTTTTTAAGAATGTGATCAATAGCTGAAAACGACCCGATAATCGGACAGTCTTTTACGAGAGGAAAGAAGCATGCGGTATTGGTTATTCAAGAGCGAACCTGACTGCTACTCCATGACCAATCTTACTGAAGCGCCTGAGCAGACGACAAGCTGGGATGGGGTACGCAATTATCAGGCCCGGAATTTTATGCGCGATGCCATGCAGGAGGGAGACCTGGGGTTCTTTTACCATAGCGGCAAGAAACCGGAAATCGCGGGAATTGTGGAAGTCGTTCGGAGAGGCTATCCGGATCATACTGCCCAGGATCCTGAAAACAGTCATTTTGATCCTGCCGCCACTCCTGAAAATCCGCGTTGGTTTATGGTGGATGTCAAGCTGGTACGCCGTTTTGATCCCCCGATTCCGCGCAGCCTGCTCAAATTTCGCCCTGCGCTGGCAGGAATGGAATTGCTGAAGACAGGAAGTCGCCTCTCTGTGCAGCCTGTTGAAGAGGCCGCCTTTAGGGATATTGTTGCATTGGCCGATGAACTGGCCGC